>JBJKQF010000107.1:0-13714 GCA_046705545.1 Terriglobia bacterium | reverse complement strand
GCGCCAAGGCCGTCATTCGCGATGCTGGGCGCGTGCTCGACATGCCTTTTGCGGAAGTGGACAAGATCGCCAAACTGCTGCCCGCGGTCCTGAACATCTCGCTCGAAGACGCCTTGAAGCAGACAGGCGAACTGCGCCAGTTGAAAGCCCAGGACCCTCGAGTGGCGGACTTGCTGGAAGTTGCCGGCCGGCTCGAGGGGTTTGCGCGCCACGCGTCCACGCACGCCGCCGGCGTTGTGATCTCCCCGCAGCCGCTGGAGGAAATTGTTCCCCTGTACAAGAGCAGCAAGGATGAAATCACCACGCAATACGCGATGGACGACCTTGAGAAGATCGGCCTGCTTAAAATGGATTTCCTGGGGCTGACCACCCTGACCGTGCTGGATGACTGCCTCAAGCTGATCGAGGCGGCACGAGGCGAAAAACTCGACCTGGATACTCTGCCCAAGGACGATCAGGAGGCCTATGAGTTGCTCGGCAAGGGACTGACGGCCGGCATCTTCCAGTTTGAAAGCCGCGGCATGACGGAAATCCTGCGCCGCGTCAAGCCAAGCCGCCTGGCAGACCTGACCGCCTTGAACGCCCTTTACCGCCCCGGTCCCATTCAGGGGGGCATGATCGACGATTTCATTGCGAGGAAGACAGGCCGCAAGCGCGTGACCTATGACCTCCCGCAGCTCAAGGAAATCCTGGACGAAACTTATGGGGTGATCGTTTACCAGGAACAGGTGATGCAGATCGCCGCAGCCGCGGCAGGGTTCAGCCTGGGGGAAGCCGACGTGCTGCGCCGCGCTATGGGCAAGAAGAAACATGAGGTCATGGTGGCCATGCGCCAGAAGTTTTTGGCCGGCGCCACGGGAAAGCGCGTGCCTGCCAAAAAGGCGGAAAAACTCTTCGACCTAATGGAGCAGTTTGCAGGGTACGGCTTTAACAAATCCCACTCTGCCGCTTACGCGCTGGTCGCCTATCACACCGCCTACCTGAAGAGCCACTACTCGGTGGAGTTCATGGCGGCGCTGCTGACTTCTGAAATTGGAAATCCCGATAAGCTGACGCATTACTTGAACGAGTGCCGGGATATGGGCATCGACATCCTCCCCCCCGACGTCAATTTGAGCGACCGCACCTTTACTCCCAGCGGCAGCCAGATCCGCTTTGGCCTAACGGCGATCAAGAACGTAGGTGACGCGGCCATTGTTTCCGTTCTGGAAGCTCGCAACGAGCTGGGGCGGTTTGACAATCTGTTTCAGTTTTGCGAAAACGTTGATCTCCGTCTGCTCAATAAGAGGGTAATTGAAAGCCTGATCAAGGCGGGCGCTTTTGACTCCCTGGGCTGCAGACGCAGCCAGCTTTTGGCCGTTCTGGACCGTGCCATGGAGAGTGGGCAAAGGCGCCAACGCGCCGCTGAAAGCGGGCAGCACGGGCTTTTCGCAGGCGGGGAGGCGGGCGCCGAGGCTCCTCCCGTCGAATTGCCGGATCTCGAGGAGCTCTCCGAGGCCGACCGCCTGGCAGGAGAAAAGGAACTGCTGGGTTTCTACGTCACCGGACATCCTCTGGAAAAACATTTGGGCCGGCTCCGCGAGATGACCGCCTGCAACAGCTCGATGGTCGATGAGATGGAGAATGATTCGCCTGTCACGCTCGGCGGGATTCTAACCAACCTGCGGATCCGTCCCAGCCGCAAGGGGGCTCTGTGGGCCGCTGCCGTGCTGGAGGACCTCCGGGGGACAGTGGACTTGCTGGTCTTTCCGAAGGCGCTCCAGCAGCTTCAAAGCGTGCTGAAGCCGGACGCAGCGCTACTGATCAAAGGCCGCATCCGCCACGATGAAAACTCACGTTCGAAGGTCGTGGTGGATGACGCCAAACCGCTCGAACGCGCTCTGAATGGCAGAAAGCCCACATTACACATCCGTATGAGCCCGGAAGAGCTCTCGCCCGATCTGCTGCGCGAAATGGAGAGGTTGCTCCACGCTTTCCCGGGGGAAAATCCCGTGCTCTTTGAAATCGAGCGTCCCGGAGATTTTCGCGCGCTCATCAAGCCGCAAAACCCGCGTTTGGCCGGCGCCAGCGAGGAATTGCTCTCGCACCTCCGTGCGCTCTGCGGTGAGCAATCCGTGAGCCTGGAGGCAGCAAAGAGGATTGAAAGCGCGGCGTGAGAACGGGCCGCGCTCCTGTGAGGACCCGTAAAGGATTCTAATGGCCAAGACAAACGGACAAGCAGCTATCATAAAGGACTTGGAGCGCCAAATCTCCGAGCTCCAAAGGCAGACGGGATCGAAGGTGGCGCAGGAAGAGATCAAGCGGCTCGAGGAGCAGGTGGAAAGCCTTCGCCGGACAGAAACCTCCGGGGATAAGGATCCCTGGAGCCGTGTGCTGCTGGCCCGACACCCGCAACGCCCTTATACGCTCGACTACATTCAAATGCTCTTTACCGACTTTATGGAGCTGCACGGAGACCGGCGGTTTGGCGACGACGCCGCCCTGGTGGGCGGGTTGGCGCGTTTTGAGGGGCGCGCTGTCATGGTGATCGGCCACCAGAAGGGAAGAGACACCAAGCAAAAACTGCTCCGCAATTTCGGCATGACCAACCCTGAAGGTTATCGCAAGGCGCTCCGCCTGATGCGCCTGGCGGCAAAATTCCGAATGCCCATCATCACCTTCATTGATACTCCCGGTGCATATCCCGGCATCGGCGCGGAGGAGCGTGGGCAGGCCGAAGCGATCGCCTACAATCTGAAAGAGATTCCTAAGCTGCCGGTGCCCATTATTCCCGTCATCCATGGGGAGGGGGGCAGTGGAGGCGCCTTGGCCATCGCCGTGGGCGATCAGGTCCTGATGCTGGAAAACTCCGTCTATTCAGTGATTGCTCCGGAAAGCTGTTCCTCGATCCTCTGGCGCGACTGGGACCACAAGGAAGATGCGTCGCGCATCCTGAAGCTGACGGCTGACGATTTGCTCCGCTTTGGCATCATTGATCAAATTGTTCCTGAACCGCCGGGAGGAGCGCACACGGATGTGCAAGCTGCGGGCGCTTTTCTGCGTGCCGCTATCGAGAAAAGTCTCCAGGACCTTACGGCGCTCCCGCCCGAAGAATTGCACCGCCGGCGCTTTGAACGGCTGCGAAAGCTTGCCACCTTCATCAGTGAGGGTTAGCCTCCCCGTTGTGTCGTCAGGAGGCCGGCGCGCCTTCAACGCCGTCAGGCCGTGACCGCTCGGCAGAGTAATTCCTTTTCTTCAGCCAACCAATACGCCGGGCACAAGCATGATCAGCGTTATCATTCCAACCTATAACGAGGCGGACTCCATCTCCCCGACGCTCAACGCGCTGTCGTGTGCCCGTGGAGATTTTGAAGTCATTGTCGCGGATGGCTCCAGCGAGGATGGCACGAGAGAGGTTGTAGAGTCTATGATTCCGGGCTATCCGCATCCGTTGCGCGTGATTACGGCCGCGCGCCATCGCGCGTTGCAAGTGAACGCCGCGGCCGAAGTCGCACGCGGCAATACCTTTCTCTTCTTGCACGCCGATATTGCGGTCCCCAATTCAGCCTTGGAAAGTCTGCAAAGCGCTCTGCATGATCCCTCCCTGATTGGGGGAAATTTTCAGATTATTTTTGAGGGAACACGATGGGTGGAGCATTTCTTTACTTGGGCCTACCGCGTTCGGCGCCCATTCGGAATCTATTATGGAGACTCCGGGGTTTTTATTCGACGGGAAGCCTTTGAGCGCCTGGAAGGCTTCAAGGCCATTCCGATCATGGACGACTACGAATTTATTCGGCGGATGGAGCGCATGGGACACGCTGTGTGTCTAGAGCCAGCGCTGACCGTCTCAGACCGGCGCTGGCGTGTCCAGGGCTTGCTGCCCACGCTGGTCAGTTGGGTATGGATTCAGACGCTCTACTCGCTCGGAGTGCCCGCACGGTACCTTGCCCGCTGGTACGGACCGGTTCGCAACAGAAGTTCGCGCCGATGAGAGCCTCGCCTTACTGGCCTTGCAGAGGGAGGGGAGTTCCCGGTGCGTCGCGGTAGCTTTCAAGCGTAATCCTGACAGCGTCGCTGATGGCTGTTTCTTTAAACTTGGGAAGCAGCCGGTAAAGTTTCGCCCCCTCCAAAATTACGCTGCTGTCGAACAAGTAGCGCAGTTCCATGAGTTCGCGAACGACGCTGTCGAAAACGGCCACCACCTTCAGCGCCGACCACGGCACGGCGCGGATGAGCAAGTCTTGGTAGCCGGCCTCGGTCGCGATAAGCTTTAAAAATTCGCGCTGCGTAGGCGGCACGTATCCCGCAAAGTTTACGACTTCGAAGGCCTCCAGATCTGTAGCGCTTGACAGTAGATCCAGCGCGGCGCGCGCCAGGTCAGGAACGAAAGCCCACTGGTGCTGAATGTCGAGCTTTCCAATCGCTCGAAGCGGCTTCCCATTGATGGCGCTCTCAAATATGGGATCCACCAAGCCATTGCGCACCGTGGGCCCGAAGTAGTCGCCGGCGCGCAAAATAATCACCCGCACGGAACCTTCCTCAGCCGCCTGCTGAAGGGAATTCTCAATCGTAACTCGCAGTGTTCCCTTGTCGGCGACGGGCCGGTTCGGGACGTCCTCGGCCAGCGGCTCATTGGATTGCGGCCCCAGGCCGTAAACGTTTCCAGGGAAAAGAATAGTGGCTTGTGCGGCGCGGGCTGCGGCAATCACGTGGGCAGTTGCGCGAGCCATGTGCGGAACCCATTTGGGGTAGGGGAAATTCACGGCGTGTACGATGGAACTGCAGCCATCCGCGGCCGCAAGCACAGCGGGCCCGTCCTCAGCGTCGCCTTGGATGATTTCTAGCCCCCTCCTCTCGCCGAAAAGTCGAGAGGCTTTCAATGGGTCGCGCACTAAGCAGCGGACTGGCCGTCCTCGGCGCAACCGCTCCTCGACGACTGCGCGCCCAAAACCACCGGTCGCTCCAACCACCAACATTCGATCGCTCAAGGCCTCACCCTACATGCTCTTCTAAAACGTGACGATGTCTCCGGGGTGGCTGGGGCTCTATTTGCGGCCGCCAACACCCTACCGCATAGTGCAATAAAATGGCGGAGCAAACAACCCAAAGAACGACGGTCTTGCAGTAGTCAGGAAAGTGACAGAGCGAGATTGGACTCCACGACGGGACTCCGCGAGGCGGAATTTCCCAACGAAGGCCCGTTTTCCGGGTTTGCAGCTTTTAGGCAGAGGCCAGGTTTTTAGCTAAACTCTCTGAAGAAAAAGGCTGCGACGTCTTGATGCAGGCCCTAAACAGGTTGCGCGGATTGTCATCGAAGGTGATGGAATAGGACGAGCCGCCCAGCAGATTTTGAAGAAAGGAGATCAGATCAGCCTTGACGTCTTCGCGGGTGGGCTCGGCGTTGGGCGCCAGCAGGCGGTCGTTCACGGAGATTTCAAACTCCTGGCCGTTGAAGCGAAGGTTGCCCTTAAGACGCGGGTCAGCTTCTAAACGCCCACAGGCTCGCAGCGCAGCGCGTGCGGCCTGATTGAGACGGTCGAGATTGCTCCCGCTGAGCTCGGCTTTGCGGTTGTAGCGAACTCCCAGGCGGTTATCCGCATTGTCCACGCTGTAGTTGCCCTCATGGCCGATCAGGATGACCCCCGGCCCCGCGTAAACGTGCCGGTAATCCGCCACGTCAAGCAGCAATTCCTCCCGCGCCGTGTCCTGAATCCAGCTATGGAAGATCGGGATCAGAGGTTCAAGGTCAACCTCCTCTGGCTTGTCGAGCAGGAGTTTGATGTTAATGTGCTGAAGTTCCATAGATTGCGATCACCGTACCTTAAATGCTGACCGGAGTCTCCATCCGGTTGGAGCAACTGTGCGTGGCATCGATAAAGAGCTGGGCCTCATCCATCAGTAGACGAGCCGAATCCGGAGTCAAGGGCGTCCCAGCCTTCTCGTGCGCGGCAAACAAGTAGTTAGCAAATTTCCCGCCCGCGAACGGGTCAAAGAATTTCTGCGTGTCGTAAAGCCTCTTGCGGAATTCCGCAACAATCTGGTCCGGATTGTCACCCACGTCCAGAAATTCCAATTTAACCAGGGCCTGAGCGGCGCGAAGCATGGATTGATATGCGGCCTTCCCCGCTTGCTCCGGCTCGCCGTTCTCCCACGCTACCTGCGCCTCAAAAAGCTGGCGCTCGGCTGCCGCCAGATCGAAGTCAAAGGAGGAGACCACTTCTCCGGCACACTCGCCGACTCCGTGATCGCCCATGCTGTATTCCCGGGAATCTCCCCAGTCCCGGAAGAAGGACCGATCCGCCTGCGCAGCCGGCGGCTGGGCCAAGTCTTCCAGGAGCTTCTTCAATTCAACCTTGCCAACCCGCTTGACGAACTCCTTAAAGCTTTCCCCTTTGTTCCGGGCGGCCACGTAACGGTCCGTCAGTCGGGTAACAACCTCCGGAATGTTCTTGGAGGGAATCGCCAAGACCGGCAGGCCGTATGAGCCAGCGTTGTTCTCCCACTCGCCGCCCAGCACCACCTGGAAATGCGGCACCGCGTAGCCGGCCATCTTGCGGCTCACACCGTAGAAGCCCAGATCCGCCAAATGATGCTGGCCGCAGCTATTAAAGCAACCGCTGATCTTGAGGTGGAGATTCTGAACGGCCTCGTCCATTTGGAAACTTTTTTCCGAAAGACGCTTCCGCAACTCCGCCGCCAAGCCGCGAGATGAGGAAATTCCCAGTTTGCAGGTGTCAGTGCCGGGGCAGGCAACGATGTCCACCAAACCACCAGCGCCGGGCGCTCCCAGGCCAATGGCCGCAATCGCGTCGTAGAGTTCCGGCAGATCGCTTTGGCTCACCCATCGAATAACAAAGTTCTGCTCCACCGTGGTTCGAATCGTTTCAGCCGTAAAACGCCGCACGATGTCGGCCAACTCCCGCAATTGAAACGCGGTGATATCGCCGATGGGCAGCGTTATGGTGGCCACGGCATAGCCTTCCTGCCGCTGCGGGCGCACATTCGTCTTGAGCCAACGCTGGAAGGCTTCAGAGCCACCCACTGGCAGGCTCCCACCCGACTTCAGAGGCTCTTCGCGGGACTGCTCCGCCCCTTCCAGGTATTCCGTCCAGCGCGGGTCGTGAGGAAGTGTTTTGCGCTCCTCCAAAACTAGTTCCCGGAACTTCTCGATTCCCAAGTCCTGAATCAAGAATTTGACCCGAGCGCGGTTCCGATTCTTCTTCTCGCCAAGCCTTGCAAAAACGCGGGCAATGGACTGCGCCAGGGGGAACAGTTCCTCCGCGGGCACGAAGGAGTCAAAGAGCTTCGCTTGGTAAGCGACGGCGCCAAGCCCGCCCCCAACGTACATCGCAAAGCCGCGCTTGACCTTCCCATTCTCGGCCCTCTCGACCGCCACCAGCCCGAGGTCATGCATCTTGGCAAGGCCGCAGGCGTGCTGGGAGCAGCCGCTGAAGGCCGGCTTGAACTTTCTCCCAAAGTTCTGGCAGTCCGGATGGCCCAGCAGGAACTTGGCCAATCCTTGCGAGTACGGTGTAACGTCAAAAACCTCATCCTGGCAGACGCCGGCGTAAGGGCAGGCCGTAACGTTGCGGACTGAGTTTCCGCACGCTTCGCGGGTGGTGATGCCCGCGGTGGCCAGGCGGCGCATCAGCGTGGGCGTGTCGTCAATGTGAATATAGTGAAGCTGAACGTCCTGCCGGGTGGTGATATGCGCAATGCCGTCGGAATACTCCTCGGCAAGATCCGCCAAGGTTTCAAGCTGGCCGGCGTTGAGCCCGCCCCCAGGGATTTTGATGCGCTGCATGCCCGGAGCTTCCCATAGCGTGTTCGGGCCCTTGGTCAGCTCACGGTTGGGATAGGCCATTTCCTGAACTTTCTGCCCATCGTGCCGTTGTCCGTTGTCGTAGCGCTGACCGTAAGCTCCCCGGCGCAGGCGAGTCTCGGCAAATAAGCGGTCGTCCAGCTTTCCCTGCTTCTTCAGCGCGAGCTCGGTTTCAAAGATATCGATCTCTCGCCCCAGATCTTCCGGCAGCTTTCCCGCCAGGCGTTCCTTCCAGAGTGTGTTTGAAGCTTTCATCGCAGCCTCGCTCCAAAATAAAAAAACCACCATCAGGCTTAGTTTCCGACGGTGGCTTTGGGTTATGGCTAACTTTAAGTATGCCTTAGATCATCCTCCACACGTCGGCGCTGATGTACAACAACAGTTACATGCCGTAATGTGGCGTTGTATCCCCATAAAGTAGCCTTATAGATTAATCTCAAAAAGGCTGCCTGTCAAGCCGACCGGCCAACTGGAACGAAGCAGGTGCGCATCAACTTGAGTTGCGGGGCGACCTTCTGTTTCACCCGCCACGGAAACCAGAGGTGCGTAGCTCGTTTACTTTACAGGAGGCATGATGGAACACTCCTCGCAATTGTTGGCATTCAATTTTCTTCAGGCATAAAATGTCGATGCAAAAGAAAAGGAATTCGTAGTGTCTTGTGCTGGGGCGTTCGCGGTACACGGAGAGATAAATTTCGAGAAGCTAACTCCGCAAAGACGCAACGCCGCTGAAATGGGCATAAGGGGGAACATCCAAATGGGGAAGTATCTTCGCGTGCAGCCAGTTGTAAGCGTGCTGCGCATTCTTGGAATTGCGGCTTTAGTGACAACCTCCAGTTGCTTCGCATTCGCAGTGCCGCGTGGAAAGGATACGGCGAGCAAAACGGAGCATGAACCCTGGTTGAATGCTTCATTATCGCCGGACGCGCGGGCTGATCTTCTGATCAAACGGATGACCTTAGACCAGAAGATCCAACTCCTGCACGAAAGCATTCTGGCTGCGAAAAAAGGCTGGCGGCATGCTCCTGGCAATCTGGGAGGCGACGGCTTTGTTCCGGGAATCGCTTCGCTGGGCATTCCGGCCCTGCAATTGGTTGGCGCGGGAGTGGGCGTCACCGACTTGGGAAATCGTCCTGACGCTCAATCGACGGCGTTGCCTTCATCACTGGCAGAGACGGCCACCTGGAACCCCAAGATGGCCGCAGAATTTGGCGCGGTGATCGGCAAGGAAACGAGGGATGAGGGTTTCAACGTGTCGCTGGGCGGCGGCATCGACCTGGCCCGTGACCCTCGCTGCGGACGCAACTTCGAGTATCACGGCGAAGACCCGGTCCTGGCCGGAACTATGACCGCTGCTGAATTGCGAGCCATCCAGGCGCAGGGCGTCGTTGCCACCATCAAGCACTATGCGCTCAACGACCAAGAGTCCGGACGCCACTGGGTGAGCTCTAACCTGAGCGTCCGCGCCATGCGGGAGAGCGACCTGTTGGCCTTCGAGATCGGGATCAAGGAGTCGGGAGTGGGCGCCGTTATGTGCTCTTACAACCGCGTCAACGGCGTCTACGCCTGCCAGAACAGTTACCTCCTGAACGATGTGCTAAAGAATGATTGGGGGTTCAAGGGCTGGGTGATGTCCGATTGGGGCGCTACCCATAGCACGGTGAAGGCGGCGATGTCGGGTCTGGACCAGGAGTTTTATTCCACGCAATATTTTGCGCGCCCGCTGGAGCGGGCGGTGAACTCCGGCCTGCTACCAATGTCCCGGATTGACAACATGGTGCACCGTATTCTGCGCACGTTGTTTGCTGTGGGCGTTATTGACCGTCCGCCGGTCATCAAGCCGATTGACGCCCACGCGGATGCATTGGTCGCTCAACGTGTGGCAGAGCAGGGAATCGTGCTCCTCAAGAATCACGCGCAGCAACTCCCCTTGCAGGCTGCAAGACTCCGCTCGATCGCCGTCATCGGCTCCCATGCAGATGTAGGCGTGCTCTCTGGCGGAGGTTCCGCGCAAGTTATCCCCGTGGGCGGAAACGCCGTCCCTTCGGGCCCGGGAGTCTGGGATCCGTCTTCACCCCTCAAGGCAATTCGTGCCCTGACGCCAGGCACAGCCGTAAGATATAACTCCGGCCAGGACTTCGCTGCAGCCGCCAAGCTTGCGGCGGCCTCAGATGTTGCTATAGTGTTCGCGAACCAATTGACCTTTGAAGCGACCGACCTTTCGAGCTTGAGCCTTCCCGATAACCAGGATGAACTCATCGAAAGGGTCGCTAAGGCAAATCCGCACACCATCGTGGTGCTGGAAAATGGCGACCCGGTACTGATGCCGTGGCTCAGCCGTGTGAGCGCAGTGCTGGAAGCTTGGTATCCCGGCCAACGGGGCGGAGACGCAATTGCCAATGTTCTGTTCGGACAGGTCAACCCATCAGGCAAGCTGCCTATCACTTTTCCAAAGAGCGAATTGCAACTGCCTCACCCTCACCTGCAAGCTCCACCTCCTGGAGGCGGCTATTTTGACGTCAACTACACGGAAGGCTTCGACGTGGGCTATAAGTGGTATGAGACACAGCGAATCCGACCGCTCTTCCCGTTTGGGTACGGGCTTTCCTACACAACGTTTAGCTTTTCGGGCCTTCGCATCACTCCCGCACTTTCCGATGGAAGCACAAGCATCAAGATAAGCTTTGACGTTAGAAATACGGGGGCGCGGGAAGGAGCTGAGGTCGCGCAGGTTTACCTCAGATTGCCAGCCTTCACAGGTGAGCCGCCCGAGCGACTGGCAGGCTGGGCCAGAGTGGACCTTGCGCCCGGCAAGTCGCAGCGGGTAACGGTCACTCTGGATCCGCACTCCGCATCGCACCCCTTGTCCTTCTGGAACGTCAACGTGGACGATTGGGATACGGCCGCCGGCGCCTACAAGGTCTACGTGGGCGATTCTTCAGCAGACACTCCTCTAAATGCTGTCTTTGAGATTCGCCACCAGAGATAATTCGTCTCTGTGTCTATATCAGTGACTGAGATTGGGCATTGGGCAGAGAAGGGAATTTGCCGGCCGCTATCTGCAGAGTTTCACGCGCGGGGCAGCCCGGTTGGATTCTGTAAATCGAACGCCAGCAAGGAGGCTTGCGAGTCTTACCACGAGTGGTGATAGCGGGAAAAACTGTCTACACGACGATCAAAGCGGGCCGCGCTGGTAGCTTCCGAACCAGGATGCACACGCCTGGCATATAACGTGAATCCTGCACGCTCCGGCCGCGCTAGAATTGAAGCGCAACGCCGACTGCGACGGTAACCAAGAAGGTGAGAAGGGCCCAAATCATAACAGGGTCGAGCCGCGAATTGCCCGCAGAAGTGAATGACTTGCCGCAGGACTGGCATACCTGCGCTTTTGCTAATACGACGTGTCCACAAGAGCACATTTTCATTTCATGCCTCGATTGAGAGCCGGAAGAGACGCAGTCAGAGTGAGGTCATACATCCGATGTTCCCCCTGAGGTCCGCCACCTGTTTCCGCTCGCCCAGGGCGTTCGGGATAGCGAGTGGCAGAGATCTGTCCCAGCATCTGGATGTTCTTGCTACCGTCCACTAAGTGAGATTCCGTGACTACGCGCTGCCGCTTTACTGGACAGTAACAGTAACTAGGAGTATATGCGCAACTATTCAACAATCAATAGAACTTTAGTTGAGAGCGGGGGCACGTCGGTCTAACCTTCACAAACCGCGGCGAATGGCTTCAATGCGGCAGGGAATTCTCTTTCGCTTAACGAGACGGTGCTCTCCCGTCGTCGCGGCAGCGAATTTGCTAATTATGATGCCGCGAAGGCGGTTGCCACGGAGGCATGGGCCTATTTTTTCCGGCGAGGCGGAAGGCCGGGCTGCGTCATGCGGTGCGGGTCAAGAACCCTCTTGAGTTCTTCCTCGCTCAGAACTTTCTCCTCAAGGCACACTTCCGGAATCGTCTTGCCCGCCGCCAGCGCCTTTTTAACGATCTCTGCCGCGCGAGAATACCCGATGACGGGATTCAGGGCTGTTGCGATCGATGGCGAGAGGTAGGCGTACCGCTCGCAGACTTTTCGGTTGGCCCGAATGCCTAAGATGCAGCGCTCGGCAACAACATGCAAGGTGTTCTTCAGGATTTCTGTAGCATGTAGAACATTCCAGATCATGGCGGGCATCATGACGTTGAGTTCGAGTTGTCCCGCCTGGACGGCCAAGGCGACAGCGGTGTCGCACCCTACCACCTGGAACGCCACCATATCCAGTAGCTCTCCCATGACAGGATTGACTTTGCCAGGCATGATGCTGGAACCGGGCTGAAGCGCCGGAAGGACGATTTCATTAAATCCCGTGAGCGGGCCACTGGTCAGCAAGCGGAGGTCGTTGCCGATCCGGATGAGCTCAAGCGCCAGGTTCCGCAGCGATCCGGAAACCGACGCCAGTGGAAACTGGGACTGCATTGCCGCCCGAAGATCCGGAGCAGGCCGCAAGCGCAAACCCGTCAAGCTGGAAAGCCTTTTGACCACCAGACGCGGGTATTTGGGATGGGCGTTCAGGCCCGTGCCTACTGCGCTCCCGCCAATGCCCAGTTCCGCCAAGGGCTCGGCATTTTGGCGGATGTGCACGCCCAGATTGTGCAATGTCACTGCGTAGGCGGAAAACTCCTGTCCTAAGCGAATCGGCACCGCATCCTGCATGTGCGTACGCCCGCTCTTCAATATGCTATCGAATTCGCGACCTTTCTTCCGAAAGGCCTTTTCGAACTCGCCCAACGCCGGGTAAAAATCTTCCAGCAGCAGCAGGGAAGCCAGACGCATGGCGGTCGGGAACGTATCGTTGGTCGACTGTCCGAAATTGACGTGATCATTCGGATGGACGATGGAATGGTCACCAAACTTGTCGGTCCGCCGCCCGCGCAGATACCAGATGGCGCGGTTGGCGATCACCTCATTGACGTTCATGTGGAAGCTAACGCCGGCGCCCGCCTGGTAGACGTCTACCACAAACTGCTCGTCCAGAACTCCGCGCGCGACATCTTGCGCAGCGCGAGCCACTGCTTGGCCCACCCGCCGTGGAATCATGCCAAGTTCTACATTGGTCTCCGCGCAAGCCTGCTTGAGAAGGCCATACGCCTTGATCAAAACCCGATGGGCGCGAATGCCGCTGATGGGATAGTTCTGCACAGCGCGAGCTGTCTGCGCACCGTAATAAGCTCCGGCTGGAACTGCAACATCACCAAGAGAGTCGCGTTCGGTTCGTGTTTTCATGCAATGATTTTACATAAAAAATAGGTTTCGCGGAGAGTCGATTGACGTAATAGCAACGAACCCGACCAGAAAACACTTCGATCCAGATGCACCCAGCACCTCCTACCCGCATCCAATAAACAACGGAGGAGCATAAGCGCGTGTACACACTTCTCGATTACATAGCCTGGATCACCATCGCTCTGGCGGCCGCAACGATCCTTTTTCTCCTTCTTGCAACCTGCTTCCTGATAGCTAAGGCATTCGTTCGCATAGGGCGGTGGGTTGCAACCTGGCCAATTTCAAGCTACAACCTTCCAGCGGCAGCCCGGCTTGCCGGAGAGAAGCTGGGCACGAGTTTAAGGCAAGGCCGCGCTCATCTTGGGAACATTATCCTGCGCGCCCAAAACAAGACTCGAAGCCGACGGGCTGGCTCCATCTACCCGTAACTGAACAATCGTCGCATTAGGGGAGGGAGAGCACCGTTGTTAGGCTTTGGTTGAGATTGGTTCCACAGGTGGTCAATTGGGTATTTATAGAGTCTGATAAGATATGTTATGTTAACTAATAAACGGGCCTGAATCCCGGGCAGGCTTTGTGCCACTTGCCTTTCAGGAACGCCGTGCTGCCCATCGAAAGCTCTTCCAACGCATTTTCCCTTCATGTT
>JBJKQF010000106.1:0-12652 GCA_046705545.1 Terriglobia bacterium | reverse complement strand
TTCTATGACATCACCACCCTGCTGAAGGACCCGGTGGGGTTGCACTGGGCGGTAGACTCGCTGGCGAATCATTACGTGGGGCAGGTGATCGACCGCGTGGTGGGAATTGAAGCACGAGGATTTATCTTTGCGCCTATGGTGGCCTATCGCCTGAATGCCGGGTTTGTTCCCGTGCGCAAGCCCAGAAAACTCCCCGCCGATACGGCGCGCGTTGAATACAGCCTGGAATACGGGAAGGATTCACTGGAAGTCCATCGCGACGCGATCAGCGAAGGACAGCGGGTGTTAATTATCGACGACCTGCTGGCCACCGGCGGCACCGCCGCAGCCGTGGCTGAATTGGTGGAATCACTGGGCGGCGTTGTCGCCGGCATGGGCTTCTTGATCGAACTGGAGTTCCTCAAGGGGAAAGAGAAGATTTCAAAATACGATCTGCATTCGGTGCTGAAGTATTGAAAGCGAAAGAGGTGACGCGCGGCTAAAGCTCGCACCCCGCATCGCACAAGCCTGTCAGGCCTTTGCACCCTGTTCGGGCGTGCCGCGCGTATGTGGCACCCGCGGTTTTGTGCCATGCGCGTTTCATCCGCGATAGCTCCACGGCAACCACTCACCCATTGATGTGGGCGCGACGGCAAACTAGAAAATGTGAAAGTGCAGAGCCAGATATTTTCGCGGACTCTTGCGGAATTCGGTGAGAAACTCTTTCAGAGATTTGATACTCGAGTTCAGGTTTTGAGAGAACTGGGTGTCGTTTGAAAAGCGGCCGAGAGTACCCTTACCCTGCGCCATGCGGGTGGCGATGATGTCGACATTCTTTTCCGTGCTGCTGATGCGGTTATGGAACTGCCGGTTGGCAGCGAGGTTGCCAAGCGACCCTTTGCCGTTGTTGATGTTCTCTTCCATCGTTTTGGTGTTGTTCGCCAGCTGGTTGAGGTGACTGCGCAGCAGGGTCTGATTCTTAATGAGTTTCCCCACGGTCCCATTTCCACTCTGAACTTCGTCCATAATCTGGTCCACATGGTCCATGGCGGCGACGGTTTTGTTGTGGAGCGTTTTCCCGTTGGTGAGAAACTTGCCCAGAGTGCCGTGGCCTTCGTTGAGTTGGTTGGCCAGATTCTGGGCTTCGGCCACAGTTTTGTTCAGATGGCTGGAAAACGCATGTGTGTGGACCATCTCGCCAACCGAGCCATGGCCGTTCTGAAGCTGGATGGTTATGTCCGTCAGTTTGGCGCCTAAATCACGAAAGTTGGCAGCCGCGCCGTTGGCGTTTTCCATAACCTCTTTCATGCCCCCCTCATCCTTGTTCCGGAGGACTCCGCCGTTTTTCAAAACCTCATGGGGCTGGGTGCCCCTGGTGATGTCCACGTAGCTTTCACCGAGCAAGCCCGTAGTCTCCATGGTGGCGACGGAATCGCTCCGAATCTGCTGCTGGTACTTCCTGGCAATATTCAGGTCGATTTCAACTGCGTGGTCCGGCTTGGGATTGCTTGAGATGGCAATTCGCCGGACGTTGCCTACGCGAATACCGTCCAGGCGCACCTGAGCGCCGTTTCGCAGCCCGCCGGCGTTTGGAAAGAACGCCTTCAGCTCATATTGCGGGACGAAAAAGCTGCGGCCCCCCACGATAAAAAAGATACCAGCGGCTATGGCGATCACGCTGATGAACACAAATGTCCATGTGCGAACCCGCCACCTGCTATCCTGCTTGGCCTGTGGCATGGCGTCTCCCCGATTGAGGTTACACTCCGCATTCTATTCCAAGCGAGCAGCACAGTCTACCGGGTTCGAGGTCCACGGTTCGTCTGCGCCCTCATCATGAAAAAAAACTGCTACGCCGCACACGCACATGAGTGCTCAGCAGAAATGAATAGCGGCATACATGGCGGACGGCGGGACGCGGACGCTACCCGCGAGATTTCGGCCCGGACGGATTGTTCATTTTTGTACAGACATCGCATTTCAAGGTGACTACTATCTAGCTAATAACGGTTAGAAATGTGGGGCACCGCTCGCGCTTCTCAACGCGATAAGGCGCCCAAGTGGTCGAGCGGTGTCCCACGCCGCGGTCTGCGAAGAGGAGTACAGAGTCTAATGTCCACCACGCGCATATCAATTGCCGGGAGCACCAAGCCATCTCTGAGTAGTCGTTTACGGGGGCAAGAGCCCGAAGAGCTCGCTGCCCCTTTGCGTCCTCAATCAGACGACCGGCCCCTGAAGCGGCCCACCATTGGCGAACCGTCTCCTTACGCTTGTGCCCGTGGTGAGACCGAGGAATTGCCGCGCATCATCCTTGTTTCCGGTGACGATATGCTGTTGGCGGAGCTGAGTCAGGTATTGGATCCCTGCCCATTGGAAATTCGGACCCTCAAGAGCTGCCAGGAAACCGCACACGAAATTGGAGGTTGCAGCACCGCTAACGTCATCTTTACTGGCATTCAACTTCCCGACGGAGACTGGAAGCATGTCCTTCAATTGGCCAGAGAAACCTCTGCCCGCACTAAGGTAATTGTTGTTTCCAGGTTTGTTGATGTGCAACTCTATCTGGATGCGCTGGAGGCGGGAGCATTCGATTTTGTCGTTCCGCCTTTCCACGCAGTGGAACTTGGCTACATTGTCGTCAATGCGACTTACGCATGTTTCAAACAGGACACCCGTGGAATTTCAGGTCATTTTCCGAATGCAACGGCGGCCTAGAGTGCTATGGTGCAGAACTGCCGGCGGTCTGAAGCGTCAGGTGTTTTCGCCGGAAAAATTGCCGCCGGCCCGCACGGCCATTAAAGACCGCTGCGCCCGGCACGTCTGAGAAGTTGCTGGCCTGCCCCCACAAACTCCAGACCGGTACACCAGTCACATCCATCGGAAGAAAAAGATGCCGATACGGGTTCTGCTGGCAGATGACCACGCGATGGTGCGGCAGGGGCTGAAGGCCCTCCTTGAGCGGGAAGGCTTCAGTGTGGTGGCCGAGGTTTCGGACGGCCGCCAGGCCGCCCGACTCATCGAGGAACTGAAGCCTGATACCGCCGTGCTCGACCTGGCCATGCCGTTGATGAACGGCGTCAGCGTGGCCAAAGCCCTCCAACACAGCGGTTCGCACACCAGGGTCATCGCCCTCACGGTTCACAGAGAGGCCCCTTATGTTCTGGAGGCATTGCGGGCCGGGATCAAGGGTTACGTGCTGAAGAGTTGCGCCGTTGAAGAACTTGTCATCGCCATCCGCGAGGCCTTGCGCGGTGCAACTTACTTAAGCTCCGACATTTCAAATGTGGTTATCGAAGCCTACCTGCAAAGGGTTGAACTCTGGACCGAGTCTCTAAGCCTGCGAGAACTCCAGATCCTCCAGTTGGTCGCGGAAGGCAAAAGCACAAAGGAAGTAGCCTGCCTGTTGGACATCAGCGTGAAAACTGCGGAGTCACACCGGACTCGCGTCATGGAAAAGATCGAGGTGCATGAAGTTTCAGGTCTTGTCCGTTACGCCGTCCGTCGTGGCCTCATTGAACCTTGAACAAGGCGAAGCTGCCACCAATTGCGCGCAATAGTTCGCGGAACCGGTCTGGGCGATTCCCCCTCCCAGGTCCCTGGTGCGCCCGGGGCCATCAGAGCCTCAGGGAAGTGTTTCGCCGGGTTTTCATGGTATGCCGGGCCTTAAACCTGCCAGAGACGGTGGTAAAATATAGATAGGAAGAGTGCCATTATCATAGATCCAACGGTGTAAGGCGACCCACGGAGGTGGGTCATGCCGTTCCGGCGTCAGCACATCGTTGATTTCGATCCAGCCTCTTTCTTCCGAAAGATCCACAAGGGAAAATCAGTCACTCAATACCCTAAAGCAACTGTAATCTGCGCTCAGGGAGATCCTTCTGACGCCGTATATTTCCTGCAAACCGGGCAGGTGAAACTCACGGTCTGCTCCCCGAAAGGGAGAGAAGCGATCATTGGTCTGTTTGGCCCCGGCGATTTCTTTGGTGAAGGGTGCCTCGTCGGACAGGAGGCTCGCACCGCGACGGCCACGGCGGTCCGGGACTGCGTGGTCATTCGCCTAGAGAAGGCGGCTATGGCAAGGTTGCTTCGGGCCGAGCCGAAACTTTCAGAAGCTTTCCTTTCGCATCTTCTCACGCGCCAGATTTTCATCGAGGCGGACCTTGTCGACCAGATCTTCAATTCCACCGAAAAGCGGCTGGCCCGAGCCCTTTTGTTGCTGGCCGGGGTCGGCAAGAGGCAGAGTTCTTCATCCATCGTTCCGCGGGTAACCCATGAGACCCTCGCCCAGATGATCGGGGCAACGCGGGCGCAAGTGAGCAACTTCATGAGCCAGTTCAAGAAAAAGGGATACATTAAATACAACGGCGAGATTGAAGTGCACGAATCCCTGATTGATTTCGCATTCAAAGATTAGCCTTTTCCCCCGCTGAATGCCAATCACCTGGTTTCCTCCTTCGAGAAGGAAGGGTCAACGCGCCCGTCGAGCGCCCAAACGGCGGAAGAAGAATTCAGCCCGTGGCACAAGCCATGGGCCAGAGGAAAACAAGAAGTCCATCCAGCCCCGGAGGTGCGAAAGGCCTCATCTTCTGACCTGCCGCATACGTCACCGAGGCGGCCGCATGCCGCAGCACTCCATGGCCGCGCTGTGCGCGGCATTTGATAATTCAGCATAAATGGCTGAGCATATCTTCCAGAAAGCGGAAAGAGTGTGCGACTTGTTACGTGGTGAAACGTAGCGGCGGGCTTTAGCCCGGCAATTTTTAAAAATGCTGTTTCAAGTAACGAAGCGCCACACAGCCTGATTTAAAAATCTTTGACTCGACAAGTTTCAATTGTAATTTCTCCGGCAGGCTCACACCTTCCAACAGCCGTCTCCCTTCTCCTGCGATTATTGGGTTAACGACAAATCGAAATTCATCCACCAGGCCAAGCTCGATCAGTTGTGAAGAAACGCTGACACCGCCGACGATGATATTTTTGCCCTGCTCCTGTTTCAATTTAAGAATTTCGTCCTGAAGGCCGGAGCGAACAATTCTCGTATTGTTTCCTTCAACGCTCTCCAATGACTTTGAAAACACTATTTTGTTGGTGGCAACAAATGCTTCGGCAAATTCGATAGTTGCCTTGGTCGCACCAGCAGGGTTCTTTGCAATATCCGGCCAATAAGGAACCATCAGTTCATAGGTCTTGCGCCCAAAGACCTGCAGGTCAACATCCCGCATGAGGTTCGTAAAAAATTCCAGCGTTTCATCATCAGCCACCCCTTTGTCATGGTCGCAGCATCCATCCAGGGTGATGTTGATTGCAAAGATTAGTTTTCTCATTTGCCTCTACTGCCCCCCTTCCATCGACCCGTGCTGATGAGAGTGTAAACCGGAATTTCGCCTTTTGGCAGCTAGGGGCCGGCAGAGACACCGTTGTTCGGTGCCTGGACACCGCCCCGTCCGCAGCCCTTGACAACTCAGCGGAAAGAAGCGCGTATACGTTCCAGAATACAGAACCTATGCGCGCCCCGCCTTACCTTGTTAAGAGCGGGAAAAACTTCTTCATGTCCACAGGGTGGAGAATCATATGGACCGAGTCGTTGCCGAGCTTTCCATCCAGAGATACGTCCCGGTCCTGTAGGACGGCGTAGTGGAGCGTGGCGATTGGGCTGGAATTCGGTTGCGTGATTGTCCAGACGTGGCGGCCGGCATCATCCGTCAGGCCCCAAGGGCGCACATCCCCGTCCGCAAACTGAATTGAAATAAAGAAGGGGCCGCCGGTTGCTGCACGCCAAGTGGCGACGCGCTTCCAGGTGGTACTATCACTCGCAAGCGAGGTTACGGTATGGCCGTCACGAATGAAGGTGGTAACGTCACACAACCCGCAAATGGGACGGCCGGTGCCATGGTAGCCCCGCCACACAACGCCATCCCGATGCATGAGCGGGAATGCGAGAAGGCAGAAAAGTGCGCCCTTTGCGACGGGCGAGTGATACCAGCGCTGCCGCAGTGGCGCCGGCTCGCCAGGGAATTCGCCTCCGGCCTGCCAGAACAGAATTTTCAAAAGCCCTGGCAGATAAGGCGCGAGCAGGATTGAGTCAAGCAACAGGAGCACAACCGCATAGTGGACAGCTCCAACCTGATAGCCCAAATCAATTGCAACAACGTTAGTCAGTCCTCCCGCCAGGACTAGGCCGCCGGCGAGGGTTGTGCGCCGGAAAAACAGCAGTGCCGCCCCAAGCAGCTCAATGAAACCAGTAAACATCGTGTACCCCGACGACGAGGCCATGAAGTCCCACAATAGCCCGCGGCGAGATAGCTGCCCCAATGGCCGCAACAGGTCGTAGGGCGTCACGAAAGCGAACTGGGTCGGGATAACCTTCATGAGTGCATAGACCAGCATCACGCTACTCAGTAAGCACCGGAGGTACACGCGCAAGTAGCGATTGAGCGTGGAGTAATTGGCTCGACGCCGGTCAACGGCGGTCCACACTATCGTGACTAGCCCTGCCAGAATAAACAGACCCAGGAGGTGCGACACGACAATCAACGGGCTGCTGCTCCAGGGCTGCTTCATCACCTGGCTGTGAATCGACCATCTACCTGCGGTCAACATTCGGATGATGAGTGCGCCGACTGCCTCGGCTAGCTTGAAGGGGCGCAAGGCGATCCACCGAGCTAATGCCGCCTCAAATAATTCCCTCAATTTCTCGATGGGGACATACGCTGTCGAATATCCAATCAGGCTGAAAATTGAAAGTGCGGCAATCGCGAAGGCAAACCGGAATGCGATCAGTTTTGCGCGAGACCAGCGAGGAACCGGCTCCGAGCCTCGGGCCTGGTCAGGCGCGGTTGTTGCGTGGCGATCCGTCGTCCCCTCGTATGCCATTGGCTTTGATTCGTTGGCCCTTAATCAATTGCAGGTATCTGCTGGGGCAGACCGTACCACCTGGACTCCGTTAGCGTCAAGATGAAAATTGGTTCTGGCGGGTTGCGCACACATCGCGATCCTTGCGATGTGTGCGCATCACGTCTGTAGAAAACCGCCCGGCTTCGCCAGCAACCCTACGTAACATCCCCTTCACGCCCTTGTCATCACAACGTAACATCTTTGCGGCATTCTGGCAGGTTTAATTCGTAATTCACCGGCGCGGCGGTGATATGATCGTCAGCCGCGATGGTCACAGCCCAAAGGAATCGGTGAAGGTGCAGCGACGAGGGGCCATATCTTTCGCCCCTCCGGGGCTCGGAGATGTTTCGCGCTCTGCTTTCCCATGGCTTACGCCATGGGCTAATGTCTTGCGCCCCCTTCGGGGGCTGAAGCGCATGGCGAGTCCCTCCACAGACTTTCTGTGTGCCGTTATTTTCAGGCCCGGAGAGCCGACAGATTTTAGCCCACGGCGTAAGCCGTGGGATTGGCGCCGGGTCAGAATCATTTGGGCCCCGGAGGGGCGTAAGAACCGCCGCTACGCACGGGGGCTGAAGCCCGCCGGGGGTGGCGCGATTTTACGGCACGACTGAAATCGTGCCCTTTCGCGAATGGATGCGAGGACCAAGAATTGCCGCATACATTCCTGGCGGCGGAACGTATGCGCGACCGTTTTGAATGACCCGTGCCGGCCTGAAGGCTGGCGCTGAAAGGCAAAGAAACATGGAGGAGGCAATTATCGTGAAGCTTAAACATCTGCCGGCAACACTGCTCCTGCAAACAATCCTTGCGCTGATTGCGGCCGCAATGATGGCGGGCTCCGCCCTGTGCCAGCAGCCGCGCTGGCCGGTGCGCATGGTGGTGAGGCCGGGCGTGATCACCACGGGCCAGGAGATCACTCCTGCGGGCGCGCAGAGCATTTTCAGCGGCCGTGTGCATGCCGTGGCGTTTGGCCCCAAAGACCGCTTGATCTACGTGGCGCTAAGTTCCGGTGATATTTACAAGCTCGACTGGAAAGCCAACAAGGTGCTCGGAATCATCCACGGCGGGCGCAATCCCGGCATGCAGGGCATGGTGCTCGATCCCGCCACCGGCAAGCCCCTGCTGAGCGCCGCGCTTTCCGGAACAGTGGACGGCAAACGCGAAACCGCCATCCAGCTTGTTGTAATCTCAGGCGGAGAGGAACAGGTGATCGCAAACCGTCTGGGCCTGTTTGCAGCGGGCCAGGTTTCCGTGGCTCCGGAAAAGAACGCAGCGGGCGAACGCCTGGCCGGAATCGCGCTCACCTTTAACGATTCACTCGCCGTGGTGGACCTCGCGTCCGGCAAGGCAAAGGGCACCGTCCGCACGGGCATCGCGCCCTTCGGTGTGCAGGTGAACAGCGCGGGCACGGTGGCTTACGTCTCCAACTGGGGCGGACGCTTCCCGGAAGCGAATGACACAACCTCCACCACCGGCATGAGGCCCGGCGCCGACCGCGTAGTCGTGGATGCGCGCGGAATCGCCTCCACCGGAACCGTGAGCCGCGTGGACCTGGCCGCGATGCGCGTGACCAACACCATTGAAACCGGATTGCATCCCACCGCTCGTGCCTGGGACGAGCCGCGCGCGCGGCTCTACGTGGCCAACATCTATTCCGATTCAGTGACGGTGATTTATACGCAATCGAACCGCGTGGCGCAGACGATCTCGCTCCAGCCCTTTGAGCGCAAGGCCGAAGGAGTTGCCCCCAACGCCCTGGCTGTGAGCGCGGACGGGAAGACCCTTTACGTCGCCTGCGGAGGCATCAACGCCGTGGCCGTGATCAGCACGGATGACGGGCGGCTGGAAGGGCTGATTCCCACGGCGTGGTATCCGAATGACCTGCGGCTGAGCCCCGACGGCCGCTACATGCTGGTGGCCAACCTGATGGGTGTGGGGCCCGGCGGAGCTCCTTTTGACATTGAGCGCATGGCCCGCGAAGAAGGCCTGGACATCCTGCCGGGCCCGACGCGCCGCTACGTGCATTCTGACCGCTCCTCCGTGGAAGTTATCCACGTTCCGGACGCCGCGCAACTGGAGGGTTACTCCACTGCCGTGGCGCACAACAATCATCTCGCGCTGCGCGTCAGCCAGTCCGCGCCCGAGGCAACTGCCGCCCGTGCAAAGGTGGTGCCGCTGCCCGTTCCGCTGCGCCCAGGCGATCCATCGCTGATCCACCACGTGGTCTTTATCATCAAGGAGAACCGCACCTACGATCAGGTGTTTGGCGACATCAGCCGCGGCAACAGCGATCCCACGCTGGTGCAGTACGGGCGGGACGTGACCCCGAACCAGCACCGGCTGGCGCAGGAGTTTGTGCTGCTGGACAACTTTTACGCCACGGGCGGAAACAGCGCCGACGGCCACCAGTGGCTGACCCAGGCCGCTGAAACCGATTACACCAACTCGCCCGGCAACGGTGGGCGCAGTTATCCTTATGACGGCTCCGACCCCATCGCCCCGGCCAGCAGCGGCTTTCTGTGGAATGACGCCGCGGCCCACAAGATTACGGTAGAAGACTTTGGCGAATACGTTGCCGTGCCGCACGGCGAGATGAGCATCAGCGACCGCGCGCGGAACCTGGCGGCGTGGAAGGCGGGCGAGGATTTCTCGGGCCGCTTCCATGAGTCGGCGCCGTCAAAATCGCTCGACAGGATTGTGGTGCACGACTTCCCCTACTGGACGCTGGCTGTGCCGGACGTGGTGCGCGCGCAGATATTCCTGAAGCATCTTGCCCGATGGGAACAGAGCGGCGTGATGCCGGACCTGGTGATGATGCAGCTGCCCAGCGACCATACGGCAGGAACGCGGCCAGGCGTTTCCACTCCCAAAGCGATGGCGGCCGATAACGACTGGGCGCTGGGGCAGGTGGTGGCGGGGCTTTCCCGGTCGCCCTTCTGGAAAAGCATGGCCATCTTTGTGGTGGAGGATGACGCGCAGGCCGGCATCGACCACGTGGACGGACACCGCACCGTGGCGCTGGCCATCAGCCCGTACATCCGGCGCGGCGCGGTGGATTCCACTTTTTATACCCACCTGAGCATGGTGAAAACCATCGAGCGCATGCTGGGCCTGCCCACGCTTTCAATCTTCGACCTGATTTCAAATGATATGCGGAACAGCTTCCAGATGACGCCGGACGACGCTCCGTATACGGCCGTGGAACCGAAACAGTCGATCTACCAGGTGAATCCGTCGCTCGATGCGCTTGAGGGTGCGGCTCGCCAGGGAGCCGAGGCATCCATGAAAATGGATTTCAACCTGCCGGATGACGTGCCCACCCAAAAGCTCGATCGCATCCTGTGGCATGACGCGTGCGGGTGGAAGACTCCCTACCCGCAGGTGCGGCAAGCGGCGTTTGTCCCCTACGCCGGCAACGGACAGGACGATGACGGCGGCAAGGCGACACGCTAAGAGGGCGTAACAGGGCCATTGAATTTTACGTGCGGCGGCAGCGATGCCAGCGGGAATGCGTGGAGCTGGCTGATCGGAGAGGGTCTGCCGACTGGCGATTCAAGGACGGCCGATAGGCTTGATAACTAGGCTAGATTCGGGGCTTGGAACTCCCCGGATGGGACGCATGGGATTTTCACCACACCGTAAAGCCAATTTTATAACATACTGATAATACATGATTTATAGTATTTTCCATTTCATAACATTCCGGCTTTCTTGCAAGATTGTCTCTTTATTGCACACCGGGTAAAAGTTGCACTTCGTCTTCGGTTACAATGTCCACGATGGAACCGGAGTTCATTCAGGGCATCCGCCTGTTCAACTCGCAGCGTTACTTTGAGGCCCACGAGGCGCTCGAAGCCGTGTGGCTCAAGGCAACCGGCGACCGCCGGACTTTCTTGCACGGACTCATCCAGGTTGCGGCGGCCTTCCATCACCACGCAAGGAGCAACTCCGCAGGTTTCCATTCGTTGCTGGAGAAGGGCTGGTCGAAGCTCGCGTCATTCGGCGAGGACTTTGAAGGCGTGAACCTCGCAACGTTCAGGGCGCAGCTACAGCCGTGGCGCGATCGCACGATCGCGACTTCCCTTCCATCGCCGGAACCGCCGCCGCTGCCACAAATCAGATTGACGAGTGACTCCGACCGCCGCTGATTCCATCACTGTTTACACACACGCCCTTTGACGCCTAATATAGTCGGTTGAGTCCGCGGCTTTGCGATGCCTGTTTCGTGCTCATAGCTGCAATACTTCCTGAGGTTCAAGTTCATGATCGAATGCCTTCATCCTGATTCGCCGCACAAGAAAACACGAGTAGTCCTGTTCGACTTTGATGGCACACTGTCACTGCTACGCGCAGGGTGGATAGACGTGATGGTTCCCATGATGGTGGAGATCCTTTCCGGGCTGAAGACCGGCGAGAGCGAAGCGGAAATCCGCACACTGGTCCGGGACTATGTCGCGAGATTGACCGGCAAGCAGACCATCTATCAGATGATCGAACTGGCCAGCCAGGTGAAAGCGCGCGGCGGCAAACCGCGTGAGCCGCTGGCTTATAAGAAGATGTATCATGACCGCCTGATGGAGAAGATCCGGCACCGGCGCGACGCGCTGCGGAGTGGCCATGAGTCTCCGGACGATTATCTCGTCCCTGGAACGCGGGCACTGCTGGACGCGCTCAAGGAGCGAGGGCTCAAACTCTATTGCGCCAGCGGCACCGACCACGCGTATACGGTTGAGGAATCGGAGTTGCTCCAGATCGCGTCCTATTTTGACGGCGGCATCTTTGGCGCGCAGGACGACTACAAGAGTTTTTCCAAGGCGATGCTGATTGAAAACATGATCAGTTCAATGGAATGCAGTGGCGATGAGCTGATGGGATTCGGCGACGGGTACGTCGAAATCAAGAACGTGAAAGACGTTGGTGGGATTGCAGTGGGCGTGGCCACGGACGAGCCCGAGTGCCAGATCGTCGATGAATGGAAGCGCGAACGCCTGGCAGGTGTTGGAGCGGATTACATCGTCCCCAATTATCTCTGCCGCGACGAGCTTCTGCAAACTTTATTCCCCGAGTGATGGCGCAAACATGGAATCCAAATACAAACTCTTTGACCGGTCCCAACTGCTGATCAAGCCGCTCAACAAGCGCAAGCACGATATGCAACTCGATTATGTCCTGGGGTTGAATGATCCTGCGCCGGACTTCAGCCATCCTCAACTGCCTGATGTCGCCCGGCGGATGATCGCCGCCAAAAACAAAGGCGCTGCCCGGATCCTGATGATGGGAGCCCACGTCATCAAAATGGGAATGAGCCGCTACGTCATTGATCTCATGGAGCGCGGTTTCATCAATCACATTGCCATGAACGGTGCCGGAGCCATTCACGATTACGAACTGGCACGCATCGGCTCAACAACGGAAAGCGTGGCCCGCTACATCCAGACCGGAGAATTCGGCCTGTGGAAAGAAACTGGCGACCTGAACAGAGTCATTAAAGAAGCATCTGAACTTTCGCTGGGTCTCGGTGAAAATCTCGGCCGCCACATTGACGCCAGCAACTTTCCGCACAAGGACGTCAGCATTTTTGCCGCGGCGTATCGCCGCTCCGTCCCGGTAACGGTCCACGCCGGCATCGGCTACGACATTATTCACGAACATCCCAATTGCGACGGCGCTGCGCTCGGCGCGGCCAGCTATCGCGACTTCCTGATATTCACCAAAACCGTGGAGGCGCTTGAAGGCGGCGTCATGCTCGACTTTGGCTCCGCCATGTAGGGCGCGCAAG
>JBJKQF010000105.1:0-8157 GCA_046705545.1 Terriglobia bacterium | reverse complement strand
GGCAGCAGGGCCAGTTCCGCGCCTTTCAGCGCCAGCAACTGCGAGGTTTCCGGAAACCAACTGTCGTAGCAGGTGATGATTCCGATCTTTCCTACGTCGGTGTCAAACACCGGCAAGGCTGTGCCGGGGCTCGCGCCCGAGTCCAACTCCGGCTCGAAGAGCATGATTTTGTCGTAAACGCCCAGCATCTTTCCCTGGCGGTCGAAGAGCGGAGCGGTGTTGTAAACCAGGTCGCCGCGCCGAATGTACGTGGTGCCGCTCACGTACATCTTCCATTGCTTTGCCTTTGAGGACATCAGCTTCCAGGAAGGCCCTCCGGGCAGCTCGGCCTTCATGGGATCGAAAATTTCGTTGAACAGTTCCGGCATCAGCGCCACGTCCGCGCCGCGCGCCCCCGCCGCGTCCAGCCACTTGGGCCAGTGCTTCAAGCCGCCATCGCCCCAGCTCACCGCCACCTTGACGGGCCGCGAACGGATGGGTTCAGCTTCTTCGAGCAATATCTGGTCCCACCAGACTTTGCCCTGCGCGCTGTAACGGAAGTAGAGCCGCGCTTCGGTTTTCATCTCCTTGGTTGGGCCGGGGAAGCGAGCCTCGCCGATGGCCCACTCTCCTTGTTTGTGGTAGTGGAAAATGCCGTTGTTGTAGTTCAGAGTGTCCGGGGCAAAAACTCCGTGGACCAGATGGCGGTTGACGTTCTCGAGTCCCTCAAAGCGGAACTTGACACGCATCCGGTAGGTCTTTCCGGGAGCCATGCGCACGGGAATCCGCACGTAGCCGTAACACTCCTTGCGGCCGTTTCCTTCCGCCAGCAGTTGGCGCTGCCCGCCGGGCCCCGCCACCAGCTTGAAGGAAGGCTTCAGGACGGGATTCCCGGCAAAGCCCGACCAGCCCTCCGGTAGCGAACCGATCTCACCCTGGAGGGGATTGCCGTGGGGAATTAAATTCTCTGCGCTGCTCGCACTTTCCGCCGGAGCGCAGGCAGGAACGGGCGACGCCCACAACGGAGACAATCGCCCGCTCGCGCCGCCGATGCCCGCCGCGGCCACAGCGCCCGCCTTCAGAAATTGCCTTCGGTCCAAGATGCCCATATGTGCCTCCCCACCAATTGTTTTCCTGCGTTCCAGATTATCAAAACTTCTCTCCCCTCGCGGAGCAATTCTCTCCGCAAGGCTTTGGGGACAAGACACAGGAAAAATAGTTAACAGGGTGAAACCCAGATTCTTGGCCTTTTGGGCGGGTTGCTGAAGGGGCGTTTGGGAAGGCGGATTTTAGCCGAGCTAGGGCGCAAGAGTTGCGGTATAATAGGCAAAGAAAAGGCGAATATGAGCGGCGCCGTTCCGACAATCCGCTTCGGCCCCGCCGGCTGGTCTTATGACGACTGGCAAGGAATTGTCTATCCTGCCCGCAAGCCCCACGGTTTTCATGAAGCTGAATACCTAGCCAACTATTTTGACACCATTGAGATCAACACCACGTTCTATCATCCTCCGCGTCCGGAGGTGTCGCGCGGCTGGGCGCGGAGAGTTCGGCACAATCCCAACTTTCGGTTTACGGCTAAGCTGTGGCAGCGCTTTACGCACGAACGCGAGGCCAGCCAGCAGGATGAGAAGGTTTTCAAAGAAGGGATCAGACCCTTGCAAGACGCCGGAGTCCTGGGCGCGTTGTTGATTCAATTTCCTTGGTCATACAAGAACAGCAAGCAGAATCGCGAGTATTTCGGGGGGCTGGTGATGCAGTTCATGGAATATCCGCTGGTCCTGGAGGTTCGCCACTCTTCCTGGAACCAACCGGAGATTTACCAGATGCTGCGCGACCTAGGCGTGGGGTTCTGCAATATTGACCAGCCGGTGATCGGACGTTCGCTCCAGCCGAGCGAGCGGTCCACCTCCGCGGTTGGCTACGTGCGGCTGCACGGGCGCAACTATGAGCACTGGTTCGCATCCAACGAGCGTCCCGAAGAACGCTACGATTACTATTACAGCCGGGCGGAACTCGTTCCCTGGGCTGAGCGGATCAAGAATATCGCGGTCGGCGCGGAGGCGACTTACGTGGTTACGAATAACCACTTCCGCGGCAAAGCCGTCGCCAACGCCCTGCAACTGGTCAGCGTGATTCGCAACCGGCCTGTGGCTGTTCCGGAAACGCTGCTCAATGCTTATCCGGATCTCGAAACCATCGCAGCGCCTCTGGCCCGGGACATGTCTCCGGAGCAGAAGGATTTTCCCTTTCAAGCAGGCGCGGGCGAGGAATGATCCCGGTGCCGAAAGCTTCGGTGTCTTCATGGCCCCCGGCCGGAGCGTGTTTCCACGCGGGCATGCTGTAGTATAATGTTTTACTTTGGCCGCAGCTGAAGGAAGGGCCATCCGCAAAAGTCTCGTTTCGAGCGCGAGGCAGCACGTACCGGATCGGGGGCATCCTAACTTCTAGATGAAGATTTCTCGCCGACATATCCTGGGATCAGGCGCCGCTCTTTTGGGCTCCAAGCTGATGGATGTTCTGACAACTCCCACGTGGAGGTGGACGGGGCGGCCCATCCTGGAAGCATCTCCGCTGCCCCAGGCCGCAAGCGCCTCGCCGGTTACCTACGTGGACGTGGGCAGGGAAGCCGGGTTGAACGCGATGAACGTGTGGGGCGGCGTCCACCACAAGAGTTACATTATTGAAGCCAAGGGAAGCGGGCTCGCTTTCTTCGACTACGACAACGATGGCTGGATTGATATCTACCTGACGAACGGCACACGCCTGAATACCACCTGGCCGGCGGGCAAAGCTCCCACTAGCCACCTTTACAAGAACAACCGTGACGGAACCTTTACCGACGTCACCGAACACTCCGGCTTGGCCCGGACCGGATGGCAGACCGCCGCGTCGGTGGGCGATTACGATAACGACGGTTGGGACGATCTGTTTGTGAGTTTCTGGGGCCACAATATTTTGTTTCACAACAACGGGGATGGAACCTTCACGGATGTCACCAAGAAAGTGGGGCTCTATAAGGAAGAGGTGCGTTGGGGCACCGGGTCCACTTGGCTTGACTACGACCGCGACAGCCACCTGGACCTCTTTATCTGCAATTATATTGTGCTGGACCTCAGCAAGGTGCCGAAACCCGGCCAGACCGAGTATTGCCAATGGAAAGGCGTCCCGGTGATGTGCGGGCCGCGCGGCTTGCCAGGGGGATGGAACCTTCTTTACCATAACAATGGCGATGGCACCTTTACGGACGTTTCCGAGAAAGCCGGCATCCTGAAGCCTGGGCCGCGCTACTCGATCACGGCGACCTCCTACGATTTTGATAACGACGGCTGGCCTGATATCTACGTCACTGTGGATTCCGAGCCCAGCATTCTCTTCCATAACAAACACGACGGCACCTTTGAGGATATCGGAGTGATTGCCGGATGCGCCTACAACGAAGACGGGCAGGAGCAGGCGGGCATGGGCGTGGGCGTGGGAGATTATGACTGCGACGGGTGGTTCGACATTTTCAAGACGAACTTTTCCGACGATACTTCAGACCTCTATCACAACAACGGCGACGGCACTTTTACGGATGTGACTTTTATGGCTGGGGTGGGCCGCGACACCCAGGACGTGAAATGGGGATGCGGTTTTGTGGACTATGACAACGACGGCTGGCCGGACATCTTCCAGGCGAACGGACATGTTTATCCGGAAGTCGAGAGGCTCAACATGAGCCAGACGTTCAAGGAACCGCGCGTGATGTACCACAACCTGGGCAACGGCAAGTTCGCGGACGTTTCCAAGGATCTTGGCCCGGGGATCACCGAGCGCTATTCCAGCCGCGGCTGCGCGCTCGGCGATTATGACAACGACGGCGACATCGACATCCTCGTTCTGAATATGAACGATCTGCCTTCCTTGCTTCGCAATGACGGCGGAAACAAGAACAGCTGGATCAAGATCAAACTGATTGGAACTCAATGCAACCGTACCGCCATCGGCGCCCGCGCCTGGGTTACGACCGGCAAGCACCGGCAGGTGGATGAGGTTCACAGCGGGACCAGCGTGATGTCCCAAAGCGATCTTCGCTTGCATTTTGGAATCGGCCAAGCCAGCAAAGTAGTCCTGCTTGAAGTGAAATGGCCCACCACGCAGAAGATTGAAAAGTTCACAAACCTCGAACCTAATCAGATCCTGACGATCCGGGAAGGCCACGGAATTATCAAGAGAGTGAAAGTCAGACGCAAATCTTCCTGAATGGCCGCAGGCCCGCGTGAATGGAGGCCTGGTGCAACCCCAAATCCAGCCCAAACAAGACCAGAGACATCCGCGATCCGGCAGGGCAAGTTTGCGCCGTCGTTGCAGGACGGCGGTTGCGCGGCAGATGCGCGCATGGAGGCGGCGGGCGGGAGTCTGGCGGCCTCTCGTGGGGTTGTGCATTTTGTGCGTCGCCGCCGGAAGCAGCCTGATAGCCGCGGCGGCACAGGAAGTGGTTCCTTCGGACGCAACCCCCACCGACACGAAAGTCCAGCCTTCCGAGGCTCAGCCGGGCGCCCGCGTGACGTTGGAGATCGAGGGTAAAGACTTTGCCTCGGGAGCTTACGTCTCGTTTTCCGATCCGGGAGTTCACGTTCTGGCTACGCGGCACCTCAGTGATAAGCGCCTTGAAGTGGACGTGGCCATCGGAGACAAGGCCCAGCCGGAGTCGATCCGGCTCTACGTGGCGAATCCATCCGGCACCTCCGGAGAAACCTCTTTTGCGATTGTTTCGGGCGTGCCAACGGCGGCAAAGCCGGCGGCTTCCGCTACCGGCTTGCCAGCCGCTACCCCACCGTCCGTATCCGGCACTGCCACAGGAAAATCGCAGGCACCCAGCCCAGGTTCTTCAAATACGGCGCAAAGCATTGAGGAAGGAGCATCGGCGCCTGAGGTTTCAATGCTTGACCCGGAACAGGTTGCCGCCGGCAGCAAAGCGAGCATCAAGGTGAAGGGCAAGCGATTTGTGAAGGGAACCGGCGTCGTCTTTCAGAATCGCGGCATCCGAGTGCTGGGAACAGACTTCAAGAAATCAACCGAGTTGGTCGTCCGGATCGAAGTGGCGCCTGATACCGCGACGGGCAGGACCAATCTATTTGTGGTGAATCCCGACGAGAGCGAAGCTGAGACCAGCATTGAAATCACGGCCGCGTCCCTCAATGCGACCTCAAACTCGCCTGCGGCAACCACCGAGACACCGGCTTCTTCCTCCCCAAGCAGCCAAACTACAGCCGCGGCTCCCGCAACCAACAGCGGCAGCAAGAGTTTTAGCGTAATTAATCTGGGTGACGCGATAAACCTTCTTCACAACCCCAACCAGCCCCGAGGGAAACTGATCCTGACCAATGGGACCTTGACTTACCAGGAAGGCGGGAAGAATGTCTTTGTGGCCACGCCGGGCGAGGTCAGGGAAGTGGCTCCCAATATCATCTTTGGCATCAACACCGGCACGTTCCACATCATTCTCAGTTCCGGCAAATCGTATAACTTTGTTGCGGCGTCCTTAATGCCTTCTGAAACCTCGTCCATTATCAGCGCGCTCCAACAGGCTGTTCAGTGACGATTGCAGCGTAAGTCCCATGACTCCGGAGAGTCCGCGGCGCTGCTGATCATGGTGCGCAACGCGGCGGTATGCGCGGCCTTGTTTTTGAGGTTGAGGATGGGTGTGGTATACTAAAGGGTACTTTTCTATCTTCAACAAGATGAAGGGGTTCTCCCGTGAAGCGGTACGGTGAGCATCGTTTTCCAGGCAAACTTTTTGTTGTCGAAGGAATCGATGGCTCTGGCAAATCCACGCAACTGAGCTTGCTCCATCAATGGTTGCGGGCTGAAGGATACGGGACCGTCTTCAGTGAATGGAATTCTTCCCCTTTGGTGCGGGACACAACGCGGCGGGGCAAGAAGAAGAAGATGCTCACGCCCGCGACCTTCTGCCTGATTCATGCCACCGATTTTGCCGACCGCATGGAGCACAACATCATTCCCCTGCTGAAGGCGGGCGCCGTGGTGCTTTGTGACCGTTACATATACACGGCCTTTGCGAGGGACGTCGTGCGCGGCATGGACTCCAAGTGGGTTAGAGAGCTTTACGCTTTTGCCGTCAAACCGACCGTGGCGTTTTATTTCCGCACTCCTTTGGAAGTGGCCATGTACCGGCTGATGAATGGGCGGAACGGCTTTAAGTTTTACGAGGCTGGCATGGATCTCGACTTGAGCGGAGACCCCGCGGAGAGCTTTGAAATATTCCAAGGCCATATCCTTGAGGAATACGAGAAGATGATTCCGGAGTTTGACCTGACGGTGGTGGACGCCACGCGGCCCATCGAGGAACAGCAGGCCCAGATGCGGCAAGTCGTGAAAGCGAAACTGGCCCAGGCCAAGCGGCTGAGGGTAGCGCCGTGAGAGAGACCTATGGGGTGCTTCTGCCGGAGATGAAGCTGGACGATCTTCCCGGCAAGCTGATCGTGATTGAAGGCACGGATGGGGTGGGACGCTCGACTCAGATCCGCCTGCTCAAACCGTGGCTTGAACAGAGCGGCCACGCGGTGGTGGACACCGGGATGACGCGCTCCAAGCTGGCTTCAGGCGGTATCAAGCAGGCCAAGCAGGGCCACACCCTGGGCCGGGTTACCTTGAACCTCTTCTACGCCACCGATTTTGCCGACCGCCTGGAAAATGAAATCCTTCCAGCTTTGCGCGCCGGGTTTGTGGTATTGACCGACCGCTACATCTATTCGGTGATGGCCCGGGCGGTCGTCCGCGGTATCGACCGTTCCTGGATTCGAACTGTCTACAATTTCGCCCTAATCCCAGACGCGGTCTTTTATCTCCGCATTGGAGTGGACGACCTGATCCCGCGCGTGGTGTTTTCGACAGGATTTGACTATTGGGAATCGGGCATGGACCTGCATCCCAGCGAAGACATGTACGAAAGTTTCCGGAAATACCAGCCGGCGCTCCTGGCGCAGTTTGACCAACTGGCCGAGGAATACAACTTTGAAGTGATTGACGCCAGCCAGGAGATTCCCGCCGTCTTTGAGGCGCTCCGTGCGGGGATTTCAAGGGTTCTGGCGGATAAAGAACCGGCTCCGTCTCTTTCGGTTTCCCCTCAAACTGCCGCGGAGAGCCCGCAGCCGCTGGAATCTCCCGCCGGGGGCAACAACGGCGCGGGAAGCTAAGAGCAGCCCTCAGGCATGGGCAAACGCTGCGGAAGGAGAGGCGATGATCCGGCTGACCCATTCCTTGGTGCGTAAAAGATCGCTCTGGTCAGCGGTCGCTTCCAGATAATTTCCCTCCAGCTTTACCTTCAGGACGCGATTTCTAAGGATCAGCTTTTCGATCTCCAGCCCTAATTCCATGTGGTCTCGCAGGAAACCGGGGTCGGCGATCATCTCAATGACCGTTTCCTCAAACACTACCAGATCGTGCCACTGGCCGAGACGCTTCTGAAGATTCCGAAGCCAGATCAAAGCTTCCGGGCTGCCCGGGACGTCAAAGGCATGAATGACCTCCACCAGGTAGCGCAAGCGTTTCGCGGCAATCCGCACGCGGTGAAGAACAGCGGCCTCCGGCTTGCGGCGGGAGCGAGCCATTTGGTCTTCCAGGGCCTCCCACATGGTCTGCAAATTCTCTCCGATGTGCGCGTAGAACAGCTCCACGCTAGGCGTTGGCGCCCCGGAATGGCGCGCCGAGTTTTCGCTGGCTGAAAAGGGCCCGCCGCTTCCTAGCAAGAAATCCTTCATGCGCACGTAGAGTTCAGAGAGGTTCACGCGTGCAAGCTTGCGCAGCGCTTTTTCGAAGGTTGCCGAGCGCCGCGTGAGCAGGTATTGCCGGATGGCTTTTCGGGCCTCGCGGTGGGCGGTTCGCTTGCGAGCCAGGGTCGCGTCCACACGCTCGAGCAAGACGTCGCAATTGCGAACCTCCGAAAGCGAACTTCGGCAGCGTTTCAGCCGCTGCCGCAGCTTGCGAATTTCCCGCGGCCGAGGGGAAGGGAAAATCAAGTCGAGCACCTGCTGCAAGCGGCGCGTGGCGACTCTCAAATCGTGGACGGCGTCGGGATTATTGCCCTGCAACACTTTGGGCTCAAGAGAGACGCAGCGGTCAAGCTGCTTGAGGGCGAGGCTGCACACTTGTGCCCACTCCTCGGGCAGGGCCGGG
>JBJKQF010000104.1:0-3875 GCA_046705545.1 Terriglobia bacterium | reverse complement strand
ATTCGAAAGAGGAAGCCCCGCCTCAAGCTCCAACGTATTTGACCTATACGAAAGAGGCGAATCCAGGATTGGCGGCTGGGAAGTCCGCGGGAATGAAGTCATCGGTGGAGATCACGGCAACTCCCATCGGCGGGGATGTCTCGGTCAACGGCTACTACGTGGGACGCGCCCCGACCACAGTCCAACTGCCTCCGGGCGAGTACATCATCAGGGTTAACAAATGGGCATATCGTGAGTACGTTCAAGTTCTGGATGTCTCAGGTGGAAAGCCCGCTACGGTCAACCCCACACTCCATAAAGATTGGTAAGTTTCGATCAGGCCGGCTTCCTCCCGATTCCTTTCAGGAGTTCGAGAGGAAACCGGCTTGCTCCCCTGTCTTGTTTGTGGTCAGAAGCAAAACCTTTCCATCCCCATTCCGTTTAAATGCTTAAGAACCGTGTTAACTCCTGAAGGCGCCGCCTGTCTCAGTGGCTATCTGCTGTCTTGTGTTCCTTGGGAAGGATCTGCACAAACTCCCAGCCGAAGCGGCCCTTAATGCACAGGTGCCCATGCGTCACGCTGTTTTCGACGGGCGAAGTGGCCTTGACGATTTTCTGATCCTGGGTGTGCAGAGTCAGCGTACAGCCCACGCCGCAGTATGGACAGATCGTGTCCGTGCGGGTCTGGCGCGATTCATCCCACGTTCCGTTTTGCCGCATTTTGTATTCACTCTCAAACATCAGGGCGCCGGTGGGGCAGACCCCGATGCAGTTGCCGCAGTACACGCAGGCGGAATCGGGCAAAGGGACTTCATGTTCGGTGGAAATGCGCGCATCAAATCCTCGGCCCGCAACGGAAATGGCGAAGGTGTTTTGGGCGTCAACTCCGCAGGCTTCCACGCATTTGTAGCAGAGAATGCATTTGGCATAATCCCGCACGTAGAGTTCGTTGTCGACTTTGACGGGCTGAGCGACCGTGGCGGCCTTGGATCCATCCGAGGGTTCGTGGTGGCCCAGGCGGGCCGTGTCCCGGTTGTGTGCGGGAACACTGTGAGGCCCAAAGCGCGAAGGAAGCGCGTCGTAGCGTTCCATATACGCTTGAATCTGGGGCGAGGTTGAGACGTCCACGGAAGAGGCGAGCAGTTCCAGGACCAGCTTGCGGCTCAGACGTACGCGCGCGGAGTCCGTTCGGACCATCATTCCTTCTTCAGCCTTGCGCGAGCAGGCCGGCGCCAGAGCGCGCGAGCCTTCCACTTCCACCACGCAAATCCGGCATGCGCTGACAGGGGTCAGCGTCTCCAGGAAGCAGAGGGTTGGCGTTTCAACTCCAATCTTCCGTGCCGCTTCCAGCAGGGTGGTCCCCTCGGGTACTGAAACTTTCTTCCCGTCAATTGTCAAAGAGACCTGGCGGGCGGCCGGAGGCGAAGGGCTCTTCGGGATAGGGCCGGCCGGTACGGGGATGATTGACGGGACAGGCTGGAGCGGGAGCCGCGATTTCTTGTCGGTCTTCTTCTTCCTCATCACTATTCTTCTGTGTCCTCCAAAGCCATTAGACCTTTTCCCGGAGGAACAACTCCCAACGGCGCAGCGCCGATTCGGCTGCGCTCGACGCCGTCTGGCCCAAACCGCAGATCGACGCGTCCTTCATGACTTGCCCGATCTCCTTCAACAGCGCGATCTCCTCGTCGACTGAACCCTCGGGATGACCGCTACAGAGGCGGCGCAGCAGTTCTTCCTGCCGCACGGTCCCGACACGGCAGGGAACGCACTGCCCGCAAGACTCATCGTGGAAGAAAGCGGCGATACGCAGGAGAATCTTGCGAAGGTCAACCGTGTCATCAAAAACCACGACGGCGCCGGACCCAATCGTGGCGCCAATGGCTCGCGCGCCTTCAAAAGTGAGCGGGGTATCAAGCTCGGCGGGTGAGACAAAAGTCCCCGCTGCTCCGCCCAGCAAGGCGGCTTGCAACTCTCCGTTCCCCGCGACGCCTCCGGCCAGTTCGATGATCTCTCGCAGCGTTTGGCCGAACGGGACTTCATAGACACCGGGCCGGCGCACGTGGCCGGAAATGCAAAAGAGCTTAGGACCCGTCGAGCCCGAGGTCCCGATCTTTGCGTAGCTGGCTCCGCCATCCAGGATGATCGGCAGGACGTTGACGAGGGTTTCGACGTTGTTGACTGCCGTCGGTTTTCCGAACAGGCCGGCCTGGGTAGGGAAGGGCGGTTTGTTGCGCGGCTCTCCGCGGAAGCCTACTATCGAGTTAAATAGCGCCGTCTCCTCGCCGCAGATGTAAGCGCCTGCGCCGCGCCGGATCTCGATGTCGAAGTGGAAATCTTTTCCCAGGATGTTGCTGCCCAGGAAGCCTTTGGCACGCGCCGATTCGATCGCATGAGCAAGCCGCTCGCCCGCCAGCGGATATTCGCCACGCAAATAGATAAACCCTTGCTCGCAGCCGGTGGCGTAGGCCGCAACGGTCATTGCCTCAATCAAGGAGAAGGGATCCCCTTCCATAATGACGCGGTCTTTGAAAGTTCCCGGCTCAGACTCATCGGCGTTGCAGACCAGATAGTAAGGGTGGTTGGCGGGATTCCATTTCTTGCCGGTGGGGAAAGCCGCTCCACCTCGCCCTACCAGCCGGGAGAGAGAGACCTCACGCACCACCCAGTCCCGTCCCATGGCGATTGCGCGGCGCAAGGCTTCGTAGCCTCCGTGGGCGCGATAATCGTCAATACTTTCCGGATCAGCCTGGCCGATGCGGCCGAGCAACATCAATCCCGCTTGGCCTGCCTGGGGAACGGAAGCGCTTATGTCCAAGGTGTCCGGCGGCCCGGACAAAGTCTTGGTTCCGCTGATCTTCAGGGCCGAAACCATGGCTTTTGCGTCCGCCGGAGCGCAGATTTTTTCGCGAGGGTTCTTGCTGGCAGCCGTGATCATCGCCGCTGGAGCGCGCTCACACATTCCCAGGCAAGGGCTTCGATACCAAGTGGCCTTTCCGCCTAAGGCCGGGGAGCCGGGTGGTCCAAGAAGATTTTCGACTCCTTTACAAACGCGCGCGGCGCCGCGGGCCAGGCAGGTGATATCGTCGCAGACGTGGAGCACCTGGGGAGGACGGGGAACTACCGAAAACAGACCATAGAAGCTGGCCACGCCATAGGCCTCGGCGGGAGGAATATCGAGCCTGCGGCAGGCGTAATTCAGAGCGCCGGGTGCAATCCAGCCGAGCCGGTTCTGAATGGCATGCAAGACGGGAAGCAGCCGATGGCGCTCCGACCGGACGGCATGGCCTCCCAATGCGAAGTGGCCATCCAAATCAGCGCGCCGCTCTCCGCCTTGCCAGCCGGAGTCAGGACTGCCCAGAACAGAGTCGACGGCCACTCGTTCTTCGGGAGTGGGAGGGGTTTCACTGAGGCGAATATCCAAAGTCGGTCTCTTGCTCTAACGTGGATTCCAGGCCACCCGCTAATGGGGCGGTTGCGCGAACGCCCAGATATCAGCTCACGGGCGCCGCTTGCTTCGTTTTCCGTTTCGGCGCTTTGGAACGCGCCGGCAGCTTATCGATCCGGATGGCGGCGGCTTTGAACTCCGCTGTCCCTGATTTCGGATCCACTGCGTCAATCGTCAGGAAGTTGGTTGCAACCTGATCCGGGAAATGGAACGACATAAAAGCCAGCCCTGGTCTCAGGGAAGTATCAATGCGGGTGTTGACTTCCACCGAACCGCGCCGCGAGCTCACTCGGATTCTTTCTCCCTGAACAAGCCGGTAGCGTGCCGCGTCCTCCGGAGATAGTGCCAGGGTTTCCCGCTCGCGCAGCGGCGATCGATAGCCTCCGCTCTGAACCCCCGTGTTGAAGGAGTCTAGGTGGCGTCCGGTCGTCAATCGAATGGGATTGTTGTT
>JBJKQF010000103.1:0-15214 GCA_046705545.1 Terriglobia bacterium | reverse complement strand
GGTTATTGGCGTTTTCCGAAACCAACGTTCGATTTGGTTTGGTTCACTGAGCTGGCCCTTTTCCCGATGCTTTCAACCGCTCTCAAAATTATAGGCGGCCTGATCATCACTTTCATCTCCTCGTCGGGATATCTGGGAATCATCCTGCTGATGGCGATTGAGTCGGCGTGTATCCCCCTGCCCTCAGAAGTGATCATGCCGTTCTCAGGCTATCTGGTTTCTGTGGGGAGGTTCAGCCTGATCGGAGTGGCTCTGGCGGGGGCGATCGGGTGCAACGTCGGATCCATCGTGGCCTACTACATTGGCGCGGTAGGCGGGCGGCCCCTCGCGGAGCGTTACGGCCATTACGTTTTGATCACGCGCCATGACCTAGAAATGGCTGACCGCTGGTTTGCCCGCTACGGCGACTGGGCCGTCTTCTTCGCACGCCTGCTGCCGGTGGTGCGAACCTTTATCGCGCTTCCGGCAGGAATTTCCCGCATGAACTTCGTGCGCTTCAACATTTATACGTTTCTGGGCTCGCTGCCCTGGTGCTGGGTTCTGGCTTACGCAGGGATGAAGCTGGGGGAACGATGGAAGAGTCTCGGGCCCTATTTCCACCGCTTCGACACGGTCTTTGTGATCCTTTTGCTAGCCGGGGCACTGTGGTTTATCCGCAACCACTGGAAGAATCGCCTGCCGGCAGAGTAAACTCCCTATCTAGTCCCTTCCCTTCAATTTGCGCTGTGTTTTCCTGAAAACATCCGCTTTCCCTTGGCAGGAACAAGCAGGGCAGGACGCTCACTCCGCTCAGGTCGTAACGTGGCGAGGGAGTTCAACAAGCGCTAGATCGACTTCACGGGCAAGGTGACGATGTCTTCAACCGCGGCAACCTCGCGGGTCACGAACGGCTCACCGTAACGGACGCCGATCATGAGCCCGAAGTGCCGCCCGAACGACATTAGCCTTTCGCGAAGGTCCCGCCGGGATGGAAACAAATTTTGCATATCAGCTTGGGCGGAAAACTGGGAAGTATAAGCAAGGACGGACTTGACCTTCTTTTCGAACTGCGAAGTGATATCGACGACGAACGTGGGGCGAACGGAGGGCACGTAGAGGCTCGCGTAAATAATCTTGTGGGGGCGGTAGGCCCGGCCTTCAAGCTGAAGCTTGGTGAGCCCCGCCAGAAAGCAGGCTTCATAGCCAATTCGTCCCGTGGTGTAATGGTCGGGATGCCGCCCTTTCCAATAGGGCAAGATGACCGTGCGGGGACGCAGTTCCCGAATCTTTTGGGCGATTTTCAGCTTGTATTCCCGGATGTTCTCAATACCCGCGTCCGGCAAGTGAAGATTCTCGCGGTGCGCAATGCCCATCACGCGCGAGGCCCGTTTGGCTTCGCGCTCCCGCAGCACGGCGTTGCCTCGCGTGCCGGTTTCTCCGGCGGTCAGGTCAAGAATTCCCACACGGTAACCTGCTTCCACCATTTTGACGATCGTTCCGCCGCAAGTGATTTCGGTATCGTCACGGTGCGCTGCAATTGAGAGAAGGTCAAGCTGCATGTCTTTTGAGCCTTTCATAGTAGGTGCGCTGTCACGATTCAGGATGCATGGCCGAGGCGCTGCCTTCACGGACCGCGCCGCCAGGCGCTTTCAGCAGGCTGATCAGGCGCTTTTCGTCCAGCTGATGCTGAAAGGCCTTCTGGCCGTTGACGAAAATCACCGGGATCTCCTCTAAGAACTTCTCGTAAGCATCCCAGTCTTCAAGAATGTTGATTTCCCGCCAAGTAAACTGGTGTTTCTCATTGAGCGTCATCAGTTGCTCCCGGACCTTGTCGCACAAGCAACAAGCGGGCTTGGAATACACGACAATTTCAGGCAATGGCATGACGGGCGCCTCCCCTCGGAGGATTCAACGGCAATTAGATTTTACCGGCTGGCCACGTTTGAATCCCCTCGTTCGGCAGCCGGAGTTGGACTCCGCCTCTCCTGCCGCAATCGGGTGAGGATGCTGAAGCTGGCGCGGCCTTTGCCCAACCCATGAATTCTATGGGGAAGAACAAGGCACGGTCAAGGCACGAGCACCAAAACAGAGCGACGCTAGAGATTTAAAGCGGGTAATGATCAGGATTTTCTTGATTCTCATTCCGTGTGGTGCCATAAATAGCCAGTCATATTTTCCGTACGCTCATAGGGCTAAACATGAACCAGGAAAGTCCCCTTAGAGGCCAAGTCGCGCTGGTAACAGGCGCAGGGCGCAGGATCGGGCGTGAAATCGCCCTGACACTGGGGCGCGCCGGAGCCAACGTCGTAGTGAACTACCAGCACTCAAAAGCCGAAGCTCAAGCAACTGTGCAGGAAATCAAGGCATTCGGGGTGCGCTCAGTAGCTCTACGCGCTGATATATCCCGGACGGCGCAAGTTCGCCGCATGTTCCGGAGGGTCGAAGAGCAGTTTGGGCAGCTCGATCTTCTGGTTAACAACGCAGGAGTCTTTTTCCCAGCTCGTTGGGACCGCCTAACCGAAGGGGATTGGGACCGGGTCCTGGGAGTGAACCTGAAAGGGCCCTTCTTCTGCGCCCAGGCGGCGGCACGAATCATGCAGCGGCGCAAGTGCGGACGGATCGTCAACATCTCGTCCCTAGGCGGGCTCCAGGCTTGGCCGGACTACCCACATTATTGCTCCTCCAAGGCGGCGCTAATCATGCTGACGAGGTGTCTTGCCAAAGCGCTGGCTCCCCACATCCAGGTGAACAGCGTGGCTCCGGGAACGATTCTCTTTCCGGAGGAAAAGCGCAGCCGGATGATCCAGCACGTCATTCAAGCGACCCCCCTCAAGAAGGCGGGAAACGCTGTGGATATCGCCTCAATGGTCCTCTACCTGGCAAGCCACGGCGATTTTGTGACGGGACAAATTTTCGTGGTGGATGGCGGGAAGTCAATTCCTTGACAAAGGGTTGCTGCCTTCGGCTCTCCCGCGGCCCCGCCTGGCCCTTCGACAGTCATCGACTCTAACGTGCTTGCAAAGGCCGGTTGCCGCTGCAAAACTTTGATCCCTTGAAAAATGATCGGAAGTCTCTCAAGGCTTGTTGCCCCGGCCCGCTTCTTCGATCGCCTGAAGGTCCGCTTCCCAGTGCTCCGGCAATTCCGTCTTCCTTCGCAGCAGGTGAACCGCTTCCGCGATGGTCAGCTTGTCAGGAACCCTTTGGAAACAGCAACGGATGAACTGGTCATGGATGTGAATGCCCTTGAAAACAAATTCCGTTCCGTCAAAGTGAACCAAAAGGAACTTCTGATGCCAGGTTCCGTCCGAGCCTCTGGACTGTTCCATCAGGAAGCGACCGCCCTTGTGGAGGTCCGCCAGGAAGCCCCAGCCGAGTTTTACATCTTTGATCAGCACACCGTCGATCTTGACCATCCTTTGGTAGGTGGGATCCACCCAAAGGTCGCCCGCCATGCCTTGCAGGATTAAGGTTTGATGGGAGCGGGGATTGAACTGCGGGTTAGGCCTGAACTTGACGTGAATGGAACCGTCTTTGGCCGTTCCCACATAAGTAAAAATAAAGGCCTGAGGAATGTGTTTGATCAACGTATCGCGGCGGGAGATATTCTGGCGCTGCTCGTTCAACTGAGCGTTCCGGTATCCAGAATCATTTGCAAGCTTGGAAAGGGTTTGATCGTTCGCCTGGCGCTGGCTTGCCGAAGGCGCCTTTCCATTCACTTCAATCAAAAGTTTGGCAATCCCCTGAGAGGTACTGATCTGATCCGTGGTTTGGGAGTAGCCCGACGAGATGTCGCGATCAATATAGCGGTAATAATGGGCGGGGTGCTGGCTCGCCTGCATTTCATTCCAAGCCATGTTGCGGATAAGCTTATGAATATCGAGCGGGGCCTGCTGCGGGTTCAAGGAAGGCTCGGCCGGCGCTGAAGAGACCGCTGTAAGAATAGCAATTAAAAAACATCCTGCCGTGCAGAGGAAAAGGAAGCTGCGCATCGACCTCCTCTTGCTTTTGCAATGCCATGCTTGAACTTCGAAGCCGAGATTCACATCCACACTCCTCCCTTGCGTTCTATGTTCGGTATACAGGGCTGGGTGCGACAATTCAAGAAATGTTTACGTCATTAATCAACTGAGAAACAGCCTTATTCTTCCTTGAACAAGCCGGAAGGTATGCCCACTCTGCCCGAACGCCCGGCCGCGAGTATACTATCCGGGCGTCTTGGACCAGCCCCCTGCTGGCGATTGCAGCTCAGCGAGTGGGCGGAGCGATTATGAGGAGGCAGCATGAAAAGAATAGGATTTGTTCTGAAGGTGCGGCGAGACAAGATTGAGGAATACAAACAGCATCACAAACAGGTGTGGCCGGAAATGCTCGACGCCTTGCGGCGCAGCGGGTGGAATAACTATTCCCTGTTTATGAAACCCGACGGCACCCTCTTTGGATATTTCGAGACCCCTGAAAGCCTGCAAAGGGCAGTTGAGGAAATGTCCAAGGAAGAGGTCAACACCAAATGGCAAAGGTTCATGGCGCCGTACTTCGAAGCGCTGGAAGCTTCACAGCCAGATGAGGTCTTGCAGGAATTGGAAGAGGTATTCCACCTTGATTGATCGCTGCGGGCACAACTGAAAAGTGCGATCAAGAAACAGATAAGCTTCCCTGCCCGGCCAGTGTCGCCTGGTGCACGCTGCCGAATGCCAACTCTCCCGGACTACTTGATGTACCGGACCCGCAGTTCGCTGGGCTCCCGGTCCGTCACCAGCTCAGGGTGCTCACGCCGGAACTTTTCCGTGACGTTGCACGACCAGCAAACCGGCTGGCACTTTGAAAACAACTCGGGCAGTTGTTCCGCAGGAAATTCATTCCAAAAGATCGACTTCTTGTCGGGAGTCAGCAGCGCGGGCTGGTGGTCCACCCACCACTCTTTAACCTCAGCTATCGACCTGCCGCAAAAAACGCAGCTCTTGTCTTCAAACCATTTGATGACGATGTTGCGTACCAGGCAATCTGCCGGCGAGTGCTCAATTTGACTGAGACACTGTTGGCCGCAACCTTTGCGCTCCGGCCAGCGGGAGCATTCGCTCAGTCGCAACGGGGATTTATGGAAGGGAGATTCGTGAGCGGCGCCCTTGGCATCGAGCTCCACGGCAGCTGTTTGCTGATTTTCGGGGCAGGTCACAAGCCGCTTGCCCCTAAAGGTGAAGTAAGCTCGAACCCACGCAAAGGCACGAAACAGCAGGTACCCGAGCAAAGACCCGGCGAGGAGAATCACAATCCAATAGGCTGTGTGGCTCATAAACGCCTCCTTTGCCTGTTTACATGTAACGGCACCGCCGGGGGAAACGCTGTGACGGAAATCACATCCCTGTGTGTCCCAACGCGGATGGGCCGGAAGAGGCCCGCGAAGAAAAAGGAGCAAAACGACTGGGAGTCTGGTGACGACATTTCCATCCCCAGCATTGTGCAGCAAGGGCAAGGCGCCTGGGGGACTTTTGTTTACTCGATGGAGCGCCACCAGCGCCCGGAGAAGACCCCGGTTCAGGCTCGCCGCCTTGCAAGCACCAGCCGGGATTGGTATGCTCCATCTTTTTGGGGTTGTTCGCCAACCACATCATCGCGGGCGGAGGAGAAAATGCAGCGAAGGACTTTCCTAAAAAATTCCCTGGTTGGATTGGGAGGCGCATTGTTCGATGCCTCCTGCGCCACCGCCAGCCGACCCTCCCGGGATCCGCGATTGAAGGGCGCGTTTCGCCGGACGCAGAGGAACGGTTGGATCTTCGTGCATCTCGAGGGAACCCCCGCCGAGGTCGGCTACCAGCACGGCTACCTGCTCTCCAAGGAGATTGAGGACGGCGCCAAGGTTAAAATCCTTAAGCAGACGCACGGCAGCCGCTACGGCTGGCAGTTTTTTCGCGACGCCGCCAAGAATATGATGTGGCCGCACATCGAGCAGGAATACCGTGACGAGATGCAAGGCATCGCCGACGGCCTGCGCGCCCGCGGCTCCAAGCTGGATCTCTGGGATGTGGTAGCGGTCAACGGATCCATGGAATGGGGCTACTACCTTCGCGAGTATGTGGAAGAGCAGCAAAAGCACAGCGCGGCGGAGCACTGTAGCGCTTTTGTAGCCACCGGCAGTTACACCAGGGACGGCAAGGTCATCATTGCTCACAACAATTGGACCTTGTACCTGGAAGGAGAGCGCTGGACGATCATCTTTGACATCCTCCCCACCCACGGCCATCGCATCCTGATGGACGGCTTTCCGGGATTCATCCACAGCGGCGACGACTTTGGCGTCAACTCCGCGGGCATCGCCATTACCGAGACCACCATCTCGCACTTTGCCGGCTACGATCCCAAGGGCATTCCGGAATTCGTCCGGGCGCGCAAGGCCATGCAGTACTCCGGCTCCATTGACGACTACGCGCGCATCATGAAGGAGGGCAACAACGGCGGCTACGCCAACAACTGGCTGATCGCCGACCGCAACGCCAACGAAGTGGCTGATCTGGAACTGGGTCTCAAGAACGTCACCTTGCGGCGCACCAAGGACGGCTGCTTTGTCGGCTCCAACTTCCCCGTCAGCCCCAAGCTGGCCGCCGAGGAGACCACCTTCAACCTGAAGGACCCGGGCGAGAGCGCCAACGCCCGGCACATCCGCTGGAATCAGCTTATGGCGGAGAACCAGGGCAAGATTGACCTGGCGATGGCGCATCGCTTCCTGGGCGATCACTACGACAGCTTCGAGAAGAAGAACGACCCCGACGAGCGCACCCTCTGCGGACACATCGACCTCTCCCCGCGCGGCGACAAGGACTGGCTGCCGCCTTACGGCCCCGGAGGCGCCGTGCAGAACAAGGCCGCCGACGCCACGCTGATCGAGAACATGTCCCTCACCGCCGCCGCCGGCCACTGCTGCGGCCTCAACTTCAAGGTGGACGAATACCTTCACCAGCATCCCGAGTTCAACTGGCAATCTCCTCTGCTTCACGACATGGACTCCCAACCTTGGACGGTCTTTGCGATCGCCAAATAACAAGTCAAGATAAAAGAGGAGTGGGAGCGAGATTCCGCCGTTCGGGGAGTTGCCCGCCGCCCGGAGCGCCTGAACGGTTGTTGCTCCGGCGAATTCTCACGGCCGTCCTTGCGGTGGAGGAGCGGAAGAGTTTTTCCGGATTTGGAGTGCACGGTGGAACATGAGACATCCCAGCCCGCCCAAGCGCGTTTGCCGCTTCCGCCCGGCCCGAAAGGCCGGTTCCTCTTGGGAAACATGCTGGAACTTTCCCGTGACTGGATGGGTTTTCTCTCCCGCTGCGCTCGCGATTATGGCGACGTCGTTTTCTTTCGTTTCCTCAATGTGCCGATCTGTCTCCTCACCCATCCCAGCGATATCGAAGATGTCCTCGTCACCCGCCAGCCAAACTTTGTGAAGTCGCGCGACTATCGCGTCCTGGCACGAGTTCTGGGTGATGGTCTGCTCACCGCGGAAGGCGAAACGTGGCGAAAGCGGAGAAAGCTTGTCCAACCAGCGTTCCATCATGAAAAGATCGCCGGGTACACTAAGGTGATGGTGGAATGCGCCAGACAAATGATGCAAGGATGGCAGGATGGCGAAGGGTTGGACATCCACCGCAGCATGATGGCTCTGACCCTGGAAATTGTGGCCAAGGTTCTGTTCGGGGCAGAGATCGCCGATAAGGCGCCCACCGTTGCCAAAGCTCTTCAAGTGATGATGGAAGAGTTCACCAAGCATGCCAATCTCGCTTTTGTCTTGCCGGAGAGACTGCCTTTACCAATAACTTGGGGTTTGCGCCGGGCCATTCGGCCTCTGGATTCTATTGTTCGCTCCATGATCCGCGAGAGGCGGAAGCATCCGGTGGCCTCGGACGATCTGCTGAGTACGTTGCTTGAGACGCGTCATGATGATGGCAGACTCATGACGGAACAGGAAGTCCGCGATGAAATGGTGACCCTGCTCGTCGCCGGACACGAGACGACCACAGCAGCGCTGTCCTGGACTTGGTACCTTCTGGCCCAGCATCCGGAGGTCGAGGCAAAACTTCTCAGTGAGATTAGGGACGTGTTGGGAGATCGTGAACCCGCAGCCGGCGACCTGAACCAACTCAAGTACACAAAGGCTGTCGTGAAGGAATCCATGCGGCTTTATCCACCGGCATGGGGAGTTGGGAGGCGAGCCCTGCGGGAAATTGATATTCACGGCTACCGCCTCCCGGCCGGAACGAACGTCCTGGTCATGCAATGGATTACACATCGCGACCCGCGCTTTTATCCTGAGCCCGGGCGCTTTGACCCGAATCGCTGGATGTCAGAGCCCGCGGGAACTGAAGAGCTTCCGCGCTATGCCTATTTCCCTTTCGGGGGCGGACGGCGCATGTGCATCGGTTCCACTTTTGCGATGACAGAAGCGGTGCTTCTGACGGCAGCCATTGCTCAAAAATTTCGCTTTACTCTGCAGGCAAATCAGCGCGTTGAAATCCTGCCCTCTGTCACCCTCAGGCCCAAATACGGGATCAAAGTGTTCCTGGAAAAGAGGAATAGCCACCGCTCGGGAAGTCTTCGCCCAGAAGACCTTTCAGCCTGCTGATTCTTCCTTTGGACATCGTCCTTGATCCCGCCGGCGACTCGCCGTTGACTCTCGAACCCACCGGGGATATATTGGATTTACCATTTCAATCTCTGGGAGGAGGGGTTATGGGAGCGCTGCCCCAGCGCCAACCACGGCGGGAAGTCCGGGTACGCCAGAATCTGAACTTGGTCCTGGTCATGAAGTCGCCAAGCGGCGACAAGAGACAGACGGCGACCACCCTCGACCTCGCGGAGCATGGTCTGCGCGTCGCCACGCGCCTTCAGCTCTCTGAAGGCCAAACCGTCTATGCCTTTTCCAGTGAAGGTGGATATCACTTTGGCAGTTGCCGGGTTGTCTGGACCAGCCAAAGCAGCGACAAGCAGTTAACCGAAGCGGGGCTGGAAGTCCTAAAGTAGTTCCCGCAATAGCCCCCCATTCAATGCATCAGCTCACCTTCGCACACCTCACAAGGAGCGCGACGGTTGCGCCACGCAAGGCCAGAAGAACCAAGAAGAATATTAGCAGCAGCCTGGGCGGGCAGGAGAGTATCGAGTGAAGGTTAAGGATTCGGCAAGGATTGCCTTCATCCTGCTGGCTGCAAGCGCAATGCTTGCGGCTGCTCTCGCGTCGCCGCGTTGCATTGTTCAGGCGGCCGCGAAGAGCCGCGGAACTCACATCGTTCCCGACGAGCACCCCGTTACATACCCTGACCATCGCCCCGTCGCGCGGTACCGCCTGGAAGCGCAGGACGCAGGCGTGGTTTTCCGGCACGGCCGGGGACCGCACCACTCAGACTATTTGGGCGCGCGCGACGTCTGGGTGTGGAAATACTGGGATACTTATTACATGCATTACGACGGCGCGGGGCCGCACGGCTGGCTGGCCTGTCTTGCCACCAGCCCCGACCTACGTCATTGGACGCCTCAAGGGCCAGTGCTCAGCTTCGGCAAGGCGGGCAGCGAAGATTCCGCTTCCGCCTCCTACGGGTCGGTTTATTTTGACGGCAAAGCCTGGAGAATGTTTTACGTCGGCACGCCGCACGCTTCCCCAGCACCCTACTATGTTCCCGCCTTCCCCTATTTGACGATGTACGCGAGGAGCATCGCTCCTACAGGACCGTGGGCGAAGGATTACTCCGTCGTTCCCTTCCGCCCCAAGCCCGGCACTTACTACGCCACGACCGCCAGCCCCGGCTACATCGTCCGGCGGGGAGAAACATTCCTAATGTTCTTCTCGGCTTCCGTGGACCGCAACCATAAAATCCGGCGCACTCTCAGCATTGCGCGCACCCGCAACCTGGGCGGCAAGTGGAAGGTTGACCCCCAACCGATCCTGCCTTTAAGCGAGCAGGTGGAAAACTCTTCTATGTATTATGAACGGGCTAATCACACGTGGTTTCTTTTCACCAATCACGTGGGCCTTGGGCACGGCACGGAATATACGGACGCCATCTGGGTCTACTGGAGCAAGGATTTGGACCACTGGAACCCCGCACACAAGGCCGTGGTGCTCGACGCGCGCAACTGCACATGGTCGAAATACATTATCGGACTGCCTTCGGTGCTCCGGGTAGGCAATCGCTTGGCAATCTTCTATGATGGCAGCAGCGCCACCCAGTTCCCTCCCGGAATCCGGAGCCATATGCGGCGCGACATCGGGCTCGCTTGGCTCAACCTACCTCTAATCCCGCCAGATCCCAGACAGTAGGCCGCAGCACCAACACGCAAGCCGCGAGCGCACGCTTGTCAACGCGCGATAACCGGGTATAAGTTAAATGGGAGGCTTGGCGCGGGCTTCGAGGCCAGCGTCGGCTCAGAAATCATAATAGGAGTCCTCCATGCAGAGCCGTACCCTAGGCACCACAATGCCAGTCCTTGAAATCACGCTCGACCCCAACGAATCGGTCATTTCTGAAGCCGGTGAACTCTCCTGGATGACCAGTTCCATCCAGATGGCCACACACACGCAGTTCGGCGGAGGCGGCGGCATCTTTGGCGCCCTGAAGCGGGTGGCGGGGGGAGGTTCGCTCTTCATGACGGAGTACCGGGCCACCGGCGCGTCAGGCACAGTTTCCTTCGCCACCAAACTGCCCGGCCATATTGTTCCGGTGGAAGTTGGGCCGGCGCACGAATACATGATTCATCGGCACGGATTCTTGTGCGGAACGCCTCAGATTCAGCTCAGCGTGGGCTTCCAGCAGTCGCTGGGAGCAGGCATCTTCGGCGGCGAGGGCTTTCTGCTCCAGCGCGTCAGCGGGACAGGAACGGCCTGGCTTGAACTTTCGGGCGAACTAGTGATGAAGGAACTCCAGGCGGGTGAAAATTTGCGCGTCCATCCGGGACACGTCGGCGCGTTCGAGGCAGGCGTCTCCTTCCAGATCACCACCGTTCCTGGAATTAAGAACATGCTTTTTGGCGGGGATGGAATCTTTCTGGCTTCGCTGACCGGACCGGGGAAAATCTGGCTGCAAACACTGCCCATTGCCAGGCTGGCGCACGAGATCATGGAGTACATGCCCGCCCAGAGCGGCCAGGCCGCGGAGGGCGGCGTGGTCGGCGGCATCGTAGGTTCACTGCTCAACGGGTGAGTATAGCGCCACGGCTAACCCGCGAAGACAGCCGCTTCATCCAAGAACCACCTTAGAACGGCGGCGCTCCTTGTGTGTCTGCCGTTCCTATGACTACCAGGACCTTTCAATCTCTTCCAGCGTGCGTCCCTTGGTTTCCGGAATCAGGAACCAGGTAAACACAAAGGCGGCGACGCACAGACCCGCAAAGAGCAAAAAAGAACCCCTGAGTCCGATGTGGCCGACCAGCGTGAGAAAGGTCTCCGCCACCAAGAAATCACTTGCCCAAATCGCCACGGTAGCCAGAGACATCGCTTGCCCGCGCGCCGTGGTGGGATAGATTTCAGAAATCAGCAGCCAGAAAACCGGTCCCAGGCCAATGTCGAACGCGAAGACGTAGGCCATGATATCGATTACCACAGCGGTTTTGGAGGGATGCGGATGGCCCAGCAACATCGCCAGGTGGACCAGGACTATGGTCATCGCTACAAGGCTGACCAGCAGCATGGGGCGGCGCCCCAGGCGGTCAACTAGCAGCAGCGCCCCTAGGGTGGTGGCCAGCGCTACCAAGCCCACGCCAAACGTCGCCAAGATAGCCCCCGATGCACTTTTGAAACCGGCCATCTGAAAGATGGTGGGGGCGTAATAGATGATCGTGTTGATGCCCGTCACCTGCTGAAAAATGGCGAGGCCCACCCCCGCGATCAGCGGCTTGCTGAAACGTTTGGAAAACAACTCTCGAAACTTGAGCTGATCGCTTTTGATCACCTGGCGGAGTTCCTGCATATTCCGCTCGGCTTCTTCCGGAGTCTCGATGCGCACCAAGACCTTCCAGGCTTCGTCAAAGCGATTGCGGGTGGAGAGCCACCGGGGGGTTTCCGGAAGGAATCCGAGGCCAATCAGCAGGATCAGCGCCGGGCCCACCGCACTGATAAACATCCAACGCCAGTTGCTGGCGGCGGCAAAATAGTAATCCACATAGAAGGCCACCACTACTCCGAGGGTGATCGTCAGCGAGTTAAGCGTAACGAGCGCCCCTCGAATCGCCACCGGCGACAACTCCGCAATGTATAGCGGAGTTAGCATTGAGCTGGCGCCCACGGCCACGCCGATCAGGAAGCGTGCCGAAAGAAAAACCGTCAGCCCGTTTGCCATCCCCGTGCCCAGCGCGAAAATACCGTAGAACACCGCCGTATAAGCCAGCACCTTCTTGCGCCCCAAGAGGTCTCCCAAGTATCCGGCGACGGCGGCGCCAACCAGGGCTCCCGCCAGCGCGATGCTGACGGCGAGTTCCGTCTGGAGGGGAGAAAGATGGAATTGCTCGCGGACAAAAAGAATCGCCCCCGCGATCACAGCCGTGTCATATCCAAAGAGCAAGCCGCCAATCGCCACGGTTGTTGCGGTCAGGATAGTAAAAGTTGTCCGGTTTCGGCTTGCTTTGGGGTCTCGCTTGTTTTGATCCGCGACGGGCTCTACTTGCACAAAGGCCTCCGGGCGCACAAAAGTGGACTCTTCGATCTGAGCGCGTCGATTGTAACATCAATCGTCGGCTGAGACCGGCGAAAGGGCGGGAAGTTTGCCGGCGCCGCCAAGGACCTGGCTTCTCTGCCCGGTTTAAACCGCAGGGACGGATGTTACCCGCAGCACCGGCAGAGCGCTGCGAACTACATTCCGCAAGGCACACCGATCTGCTTCCCTCCACCCTTGCGCGCGCCGGGGCAGCCAAAGTAAAGCGCCAGAAAAATCTCACTTTTTCTTGACGCGTGTGTGTTACCTCAATATACTTCCCAACCGGACAAGGAACAGGGCTATCACCTCAGCCTAGATTAAGGGAAAGGGTTATCACCGCACCCCACCAATGATCGATCCACTCGATGGGTTCATTATTTTTCTCAGCCTCATAACTGTGGTGGTTGCCGTTCTCCGGGCGGCTGGCCGGAAGGGCTCCGGCACGGAATACTTCCTGGCGGGCCGCGACCTGGCTTGGCCGTTTGTGGGTATGTCTCTGCTGGCCTCGAACATCTCTGCCGAGCACGTGGTAGGAATGGCAGGGGATGGCTATCGCATCGGGTTGGTGGCCGGCGGCTACGAATGGGTCGCCGCCTGGGACTTGATCATTCTAGCCACCCTGTTCGCCCCGCTCTATCTTCGCGCCAAAGTTTTTACCATCCCGCAGTTTCTGGAGCGGCGCTTCGGCTGGAGTTTGCGCGCCGTCTTGTCCGTCAACCTCCTGCTGATGAACATTCTCACCAAGAACGCCGTGGACTTGTGGGCAGGCTCTCTACTGTTCGCGATACTCTTCGGCTGGAATCAGTTTTGGGTGATGGTGTGCATCTCGGCGTTCACCGCCCTTTACACCATGAAGGGCGGTTTGCGCGCCGTCGTCTACGCAGACATGGTACAGGGAAGCTGGTTACTGATCAGCAGCACCCTCCTGACCATTCTGGGAATCATCAAGCTCGGCGGCTGGCACGGTTTGATGACTCAGATCCCATATTCGCGCGTGCAGATGGTCAAGCCCCTGACCAGCGAGTTGCCCATCACCGGCTTCCTGATCGCCAACTGCATGGCGGGAATGTTTTATTGGTGCATGGACCAAACCAACGTGCAGAGGGTATTGGGGGCAAGAACCATCCGCGACGGCCAGAAGGGCGCCATCTTCACCGGCTTTCTCAAGCTGCTGACTCCTTTTGTCCTGGTATTTCCCGGCGTTATTGCCAGCGTTTTATATCCGAACCTGACCCGCCCCGACGACGCTTATCCCCACTTAGTGCAGAGCCTGCTGCCCGTCGGGCTGCGAGGGCTGGTTCTGGCGGGCCTGATCGCTATCTTGATGTCTTCGATGAGCGCCTGTTACAACTCCAGCGCCACACTGGTGGTGAAAGATTTCGTGATGAAATACCGGCCCGAAACCAGTGATGAGCGGCAGGTAGTGATTGGACGCTGGGTTACCGTCGGCATGGCCATTCTGGGAGTTCTGGCGGCGCCCCTCGTAGGGTTGTCAGTCACCATCTGGTACTACTTGCAAGATATTTCGGCCTATCTTTCCGTGCCCATGGCTGCAGCCATCTTCCTCGGATTGCTGTGGAAGCGCGGCACCACCAAGGGCGCTCTCGCCGGCGTGGTTATCGGCTTTGCCTTTGGCATGGTCTGCTTCCTCGACCAAACGCTGAAGCTACACCTGTGGTTCCTTTCCAGTCCCTACCTGAACTCCTTCCTCCACCGCTCGCTGCTGGCCTGGATCGTCACCGTAATTGCCATGGTGGTGATCAGTGAGATGACCCGCCCGCCCGACCAGGAAAGAATCAAGGATTATGTCTTCCAACGGCTCGGCCGGTTCCAATGGCAGAGTATGCTGGGATACCAGGGTATGGCGGTTTTGCTGTTCGTCTGCACCAGCTTACTGTGGTGGCTCTTCCGGTAAATCTATAGGGCGGACGGCGTCCGCCAAGCTGTGAATGTCATATCACGGGGCGGCTCTCCTTGCGCTCCTTCGTTGGGAACATGACGCTACGAGTTTCCAAAGTGGCTCTTTTGGCCGCCGTCGCTTTTTTCTACACGCTGGTCGTCTACAACAACTGTACAGACTACAGAGCCAACTGGCAGTTTGTGCAACACGTCATGCTGATGGATTCCACCTTTCCAGGAAACCCGGAGATGTGGCGCGCCGTTCATTCCACGATGCTCCAGAAGGCATTTTACGACGGGATCATCCTGTGGGAAACATTGACGATGGTCCTTTGCTGGATGGGATGCGTGCGGATGCTGAGAAGTCTGCGCGGATCAGTGGTTGCTTTCCAGGAAGCCAGCAGGATAGCCGTGGTGGGCCTGACGAGCGGCCTGCTGATGTGGTTGATCGCCTTCCTGAGCGTGGGCGCAGAATGGTTCTTGATGTGGCAGTCCTCTATCTGGAACGCGCAGGAGGCGGCCTTCCGGATGTTCGGAGTGCTGGGCATCATGCTCCTGCTGGTGGTCATGCCGGAACGTGAGCCCGGCGCGTAACCGCGGCAGGAAGCTTTCTCTCCGAGGGCTTTTCATCCTGACAGAAACTTGCGGTCAATCTCCGAGACGGCGTGCCTCAGATT
>JBJKQF010000102.1:0-9146 GCA_046705545.1 Terriglobia bacterium | reverse complement strand
CCAGGAAAAGGCACAGAGCGATGACGGCGATAAAAAAGAAGGCTTCGCTGTTGACGATGGGGCCGATGACGGCCATTTCACGCGAGCTGGAAGGCAGAATCTGCGCTTCTGAAAGCTCATGCAGGCCTGAAACCAGCAACTGCACCGCCACCACGATCAGCACCAGGCTGGTGACGCTGAAGATCTTGCGCAGGTTCACCTTGATGGTGCCCTTGAAGAACGCCACACCCAGGCCGATGGCCAATGCCAGGCCCAGCACCGCGCCCATAAAATTCAGCAGCTCGGTGGTTTGCAGCGATACCGCGCCCAGAAAAATGGCCGTCTCCGCGCCCTCACGCGCCACCATCAGCAGCACAAAAGCGAAAACTCCCCAGGCCCCGGAGCGGCTGGGCTTGACGGAAAGCGAGGAGAGCTTGCCTTCGATCTCCTTCTTCAGCCCCTTCGCGGCGCGCATCATCCAAACCACGACGGAGGCCACAAAGACCGCGCCCACAATCATCATCCAACCTTCGTAGGCGTCTTCGCTGATTTCCAAGCGCTGCAGGAAGTAGGCCGCTGCGCCGCTCATCGCCACCGCCGCCCCTACTCCCCACCAGACGTACCGGTTCCACTCCTCCCGGCCCGCCTTCTTCAGGTAGCTGAGGACAATCCCCACAATCAGGGCGGCTTCCACCCCTTCGCGGAGCGTAATGACGAGTGAATCAAACATAAGGAATTCGGGCGGGAAACCTGCGGGCCAACCCCCAGGCCTCAATATCCCTTTGCCCCCAAATAATCGATGGTACCCTCAGCCCGCAAGGTTAGTCAAACCAATGAATTCCCCCGGCCCGCCGGCTTTTGGGGCAAGCGTGGACATCCGGGTCTCAGAGTTCGATGCCGAGTTGCTGCGCCCTCTCCGAAATCTGTTCCCAGGTGCCTTCGCTGACAGGGATGCCGTCTCTAAGCCGCTGTTGTTGGATGTGGTATTCCAACTCGCCCGGGATGAGGATTTCCTCAACACCCTCGGCGCGCCTCGAGGACTTGATATGCGCAATCAGCGTCTGGACGGAGTCTATAAAGCGCTCAAATGGAACAAATTGACCGATTTCCATGGCTTGTAGGAATACCCCATTGCCGTTCCTGTCGGATTGCTGGCCCCGGCAGCCAGCCCCGGACAACGCTCCCGCGAGCAGCTCCATGACAAGGTTGAGCCCATATCCCTTATGCCCTACGACGCCTCCCATAGGAAGGATGGCCCCTCCATTGTAGAGGTCGGCGGGATCGGTAGTGGGCTTTCCCTGGCGGTCGATTAAGCAGCCCTCGGGCAGCTTCTTGCCCGATTGCAGTGCCACCCGAACCTTGCCTTCCGGAACCACCGAGGTTGTGACATCGACCAGAAAAGGCCAATCATGCTCGGTGGGAGCGGCCCAGGAGAGGGGATTCGCCGCCAGCCGGGGATCGATTCCGCCCCATGGCGCCACCATATCCCGGCCTCCGTAGGAATTGACAAACACGGAGCCGATCATCCGCGCTTCCGTCGGCATCGTGGAATATTCCCCCAGCCGGCCAACGTGCATGCAGTTTCGAATCACCACAGTCCCCACGCCCGTCTCGCGGGCCTTTTGCATGGCCAGTTGCATGCCCCTGCGCGCGGACAGTACTCCCCATCCGCTGTGGCCATCAAGTACTGCCGTGGAAGGCGTCTCTTGGATCGTCTCAATCGCGGTTCCAGGGACGATCTGTCCTTCCTGCACCCACTTGCTATATTCGACAAAGCGGATGACACCGTGCGAATCGTGTCCCAGCAAGCTCGATCGCACGAGGATTTCGCTTACGGTCTTGGATTCCTCGTGCGGCGACCCTGCGGCGTCAAACATCTTGGTGCCAATCTCTTCCAGATCGCTCGGCATGAAGCTTCTTGTCTTCATCTGTACTCTCCCTGTGGATCTTCTGTGAGCATGGTGATTCCGGATGCTTGAGAACTGAAGGTTGGCGCTAGGTAGGCCACTGGCTCGATCCGTTTGCGTGCGGTTGGTTACAGGTCCTGGGTATAGATCTCCTTCATCTGAACCCAAGTGGAGCCTGCCGGCGCGCCCGGTACGGGTTCCTGAAACGTTTGCATGAGCTCATCCCACTGCTTCGCGCGCGGGTGTTCCATGTATTTCGGCATGTCGCGTTCCATATCGAAATCGTCCGCGGTTTCCATGAACATGAAAAGCGTGCGCCCAAAGCGATAAATGAAGATACGCCGCACTCCACACCGCTTGGTCCCCTCCACGACTTCAGGCCAGGGATTCGCGTGGTATTCCTCGTAGCGCCGAATCACTTCCGGGTCATCTTTCAACAGCACCGTTTGTGCATAGCGTTTCATGTTTTTCCATCCTCCTGCTGCGTTATCAATTGGCGATCGGAACCTTTGTGCCGTAGCCCAGCTCCGCGCCGCCGCTGAGAATCAATTCCACGCCGGTCACGAAGCTCGCCTTCTCGCTTGCCAGAAACAGGCAGACCTGGCCCGCCTCCTCGATGGTCCCGCTGCGACCCAGGTGCTGTGTGCTCTCGATCCATTCGTGCAGGCCCTTGGGATCAGGCGCGGCCGCCACGCTGGTGATTCGCATATGCGTGTAGATGTTGCCGGGCAGAACTGCGTTCACCCTTACGCCGTTCCGCGACTCGTCAATGGCCAGCGCTTTGGTGAAGGCGCTGACCGCTCCCTTGGTGGCGCAGTAGGTCGTCGCCCCTTCCTGCCCCATCTTTGCCACCAGGCTGCTGATATTGATGATGCTTCCCCGCGTCTTGCGCAGATGGGGCAGCGCCAGCTTGCATCCTGTAAAAACGGCGAGGACGTTCAACTGCAGCAAGCCGAGAAAGTCCTCCACCGAGAAGTCATCAATCGGAAGGGTGGGCGGATGCCAGCCTGCGTTATTCACCAGGCAATCCAGCCGCCCATAGCGCTTCACGGTGTTCTCAACCACTCGCCGGAGGTCTTCCTGCTTGCGCACGTCGGCAGGTTCGAAACAGACTTCCCCGGGTCCTTTGGCCTTGAGTTCCTGAGTCAATGCCGTGCTGCTCTCCTCGTCGCAGTCACAGAAAACCACGCGCCATCCATCCCTGCAGAAAACGCGCGTGCACCCCTCCCCAATTCCTTTTGCTCCGCCGGTAATTAGCGCTACCTTGATTGCGTCGGTCATTCAGGTAGTCTCCTTTTCAGTTTTTGGCTGTGCGTGCCGCCCGCATGTCCCAGGGTTTCCTAATGGGTGATCCGATACTTCAACTCCTCCAAAGAGAAGGAGCCGCTGTTCAAGAAGTCGATGTATTCGCTTTCTTTCTTCAGCACCAGCCTCGCTTGTTCCAAAACCGCTTCAACGATCTCCACGGGAACTGAAAGCACGCCGCTCTCGTCTCCGTGCAGGAGATCCCCGGGCTGCACGGGCAAGCCGCAAACGGCAACCGGGCGGTTGATCTCCAGGTAGGTGGGCAGGCCGTGAGACACCACAAGCCCTCCCGCGAACACTTGGAATCCGGGGGCGCGGTGGCGTATTCCGCTGATATCCCGAACGCCTCCGTCCGTCACCAGACCCGCCACGCCGAGCTTGTGCAGGCTGGCGCAGACCATGTCGCCTGCCATGCAACTGCGCGAGCGACTGGGGCCTTGTTGTTGCATGACGACCACGGCGGGCTTGGGCGCGACGGACACGGCATCAAAGAGGTCCGCAAGGCGGTTGGGTCCCGCCGGCTCGGGGCTTGTCGTATCGGCGATGCAGGTCACTGCGTACCCCACCATGGGCGGCAAATCCGGAAATCGGCAGCTCAGTTCGGAGGAGGCATAGCCTTCGGTTTGATTGCGGACCTTGAACTTCTCAACTGCGTTGGAAACCGTGGGACTATCGATGCTTCGGAGGAGTTCGATGATTTTGTCCCGTTCATTCTTGCGCATGCGCCTTTGGAGCCTCCGTTCTCGTGAGCGTTAGTTCGAAAAACTGTTCCCCCCTGCACGACACTTGCTCTTGAGACCTTGGACAGCACACGGGCCGGTACTAGAGACAACGGATAGTCGATAACTTGGGAGAATCATAGATTAATTTCCGGCGGCTTGCAAAGCTGGGACGGTTTTGCCGGGCAAGCGGCCGGAAAGGCGTTTCAGGGTGCGAACCCAGCCACGAAGTCCTATACTCTCAGGAAGCGGAAGAAGACCCTCGATTGGATTCCAGAACTTGGTTGGACGCACATCCCGGTTTGGGCGGTTTGCAATCAATGCCGGACCCAAGCAGCACGGCGCCGTGGGGTGGAAACTTGGTCACATAGAAATGGAGTGATTACGATCGCTCAGAACAGAAAAGGAGTTGCCTTCTTTTCTCGATAAATTCACTCAGAACGGGGTTGCCTCTTCACCATTCGAACGGCAAAGATCGGGCCCTAAGGGGCGTCCGGCGCGGCATTCCACGCCGGCGAGGAGAACTTCCGATGAATCTGCTGACCGGCCTGGCTTTCTTTTTTGTCTCGGCGATCTTCAACGGACTTGTTGGGTTACCCCTGAGAATAAGGCGTCGATTCGAAGTCGAGAATACATGGACCGCTGGAAATCTGTTCGGGATGGTGATCTTTCCTGCGGTCTCGGCGTTTCTGATTCTCTCCCCGTGGTTCCCCGTCCTTCGCTCCGTAGAGCTCAAAACGCTTGCCATACTGACTATCCTCGGATTCGGCTGGGGGACCGGAAGCGTCGCCTATGCGATGGGAGTCGCCGCCATCGGCATGGGTGTCGGGATGTCCACCATCTTCGGCATTATTATCGCGGTCGGTGCGGGCGTTCCGCTGATGAGAAGGTGGGAGGAAATCCCGCCGTGGATGAGATGGATGGTGATCGCGGGTATTGTGATTGCCATTGTGGGAGTCGCCGTGGTGGGATTAGCGGGGGTGCGTCGTGAGGCGAAGGAGGATAGAGCGGGAGGTTCAAGCCAAAGCGGTTTATCACCCCACCCGAATACGGAAATGCGAGCGTACGTCCTTGGGCTGATTTGGTGTCTTGTTTCAGGCGTTACCAGCGCTTGCGCAAATATCGGTTTTGACCTTGCGGCCCCGCTCGGCAAGGCGGCTGTTAGCCTGGGAGCCAACCCGATCTTTGGGTCGTTGTTTCGCTGGATACCGCTTTTCATGGGCGGCTATCTCGCGGTCTTGGCATTTTCAGGTTCGAAACTGATTACCAGACGGACTTGGAGGAACTTCTTCGGTCCGTCGTCGGGACGTGACTTTGCTCTGGCCGTGTTTCTGGGCGTTTGCATGTTTGGCACGCTCATCACTTACGGCGTGGGCACCGCATTCCTAGGTGTTCTAGGGACCTCCGTTGGTTATGCCATCTCGATGTCGATGGCCATTGTCGTCGCCAATGCTCTTGGTTTCCTGACCGGCGAATGGAAGGGGGCTTCCCGGAGGGCTCAGCGCACGCTGTTTGTGGGGTTAGGAGTTCTCATCTTCGCGGTCGTACTGCTTGCCGTCAGCAACAGCTTGGTGACATAGTGAGCAGTCCAGAGAACGCGGCGGCAAGACCCGGGTGCCAAGAAAGCCCTGCCCGCCTGCGGAGGAGGTTGAATGATGAGCGAGTCCACTGACCGCCGCAAGAAAAGCGCGCTCACGCGCCGTTTGTTTCTGCAAAGCCTTGGCGCCATGGGAGCTCTGGCGGCCTTCAACCCCTTGGCGTTGCCGGCTGGTAGCTTTGAAGATAACTTCCTGTCGCCTCCGGACTCCGCCCGCATGTGGACCTGGTGGTTCTGGCTCTCCGACCGCGTGGACAAGAAGAGCATTACCGCCGACCTCGAAGCCATGAAGGTTCAAGGCATCGGGGGAGCGACCGTTTACAGCCTGAGCGACCCCGGCTTGGATAAGGCGCTGCGCGGTCCGAATTACATGAGCCCCGCTTGGCGCGAGCTTTTCCACCACACGGTCGATGAGGCCCGGCGCTTGGGCTTGGGCGTTAACGCCATGCTCTGCAGCGGTTGGGATGCGGGAGGTCCCTGGATCACCCCGCAGTTGGCCTGCAAGCAGCACACCCATTCTGAGTTGACCCTCACCGGTCCCCAGCACTTCCGCGGCAAGCTGCCGCATCCGGATTCCGACCCTCGCTTTTATAGCGACATTTCAATTCAAGCCTTTCGTGTGACCTCCCATCCGCCTGCGGTTCCTCCCGACGCTGCAAAGGTGAAAGCCCGGAATGCCTTGCTCGCGCTCAAGAACGGCACGGATTCGCTGGGCAAATCGTATCAGCACCCCATCCAGGAGATTTGCGATGCGCCGCTCGCGCCGTTGCCGGCGGAGCTCGACGGTGACATTCTCGATCCCCGCACCCGTATCGACTTGATCGCGCATTTACAAGCGGACGGCACTCTCGACTGGGAGGTTCCGGAGGGCAAGTGGGTGGTGCATCGCCTTGGCTGCACGCTGACGGGCGTAAGAACGAGCAGGTCCTCACCAACCGGGGAAGGTCTAGAAAGCGATCCCCTGGACCCTGCGGGCATCGAATCCCAGTTCCAGCATGTTGCGGCGCCGCTGCTGAAGGATGTGGGACCGGCGGCCGGCTCCATCTTCCGCGCCGTTGAGATTGACAGTTGGGAAATCGTCCTGCCGAACTGGACGATGAAATTCCTGGACGCCTTCCGCTGCTATCGCGGCTACGACGCCCGGCCTTATCTGCCCGCCCTGGCGGGCCGGACCGTGGGCAGCGCCAGGATCAGCGACCGCTTCCTCTACGATTACCGCCAGACCCTTGGGGACATGGTTGCGGAGAATTACTTTGGCCGCCTTACGGAGCTCACCCACGGAGGGGGCATCATTCAACAAAGTGAAGCGGGGGGCATCTGTTACCCGAAGGTCATGCCCATGGACGCCCTGAAGAACCTGGGGCGTTGCGACGTCCCCATGGGAGAATTCTGGCAAAGCCCGGCTTGGAAAGAAAAGAACGAGCAAAACATCAACGGCAAGCAAACCGCGTGCGCGGCGCATCTCTACGGTAAGGGCATCGCTTCCGGCGAAGCGTTTGCCTCCAACTGGCACTGGACGCAATCGCCCGCCATGCTCAAGCCGACCGGCGATATCGCCTTCTGCGAGGGCTTCAACCAATTCGTGATTTATTCCTCAGCCACTCACAGCGGCGACGGTGTGCCGGGCACGGAGTTTGCGGGTGGCACGCATTTTAATCGCAAGGTTACGTGGTGGAAGATGGCGCGCCCCTTCTGCGACTACGTCGCGCGTTGCAGCCACTTGCTGCGGCAGGGGCTTTTTGTGGCGGATGTGCTCTTTTACAACGGTGACGACTGCCCGAATTTCGTTCCGCCCAAGCACGTCGATCCGGAGCTGGGAGTCGGCTACGACTACGACGTCTGCAACACAGAGATCCTGCTGACGCGTCTCGCGGTACGTGACGGCCGCATCGTTTTGCCCGACGGCATGAGCTACCGGCTGATGGTTCTGCCGGCGCACAGTTACATGCCGCTCGGCGTCCTGCGGAAACTCAAGGAGCTGGTGGCCGCTGGCATGACCCTCATCGGCCCCAAGCCCGAACGGACTCCCGGCCTCGAGAATTATCCCGTCTGTGACCGGCAACTCCAGGCGGAGGCCGATGAGCTGTGGGGGAATTGCGACGGCCGCAGCGTGAAGGAACATGCATTCGGCAAGGGAAAAGTGGTGTGGGGCATCGCCCCGCGTGAAATATTGGCCCGCGGAGGCGTGGGGCCGGACTTCATGCACGGCGGCGGCCCGGAAACTTTTATCGATTGGATCCATCGCTCCGAAGCCTCGCGGGAAATCTATTTCGTGATAAACCGCAAAGACCGGCCGGAATCCCTCACCTGCGCGTTCCGGGTGCGTGGGCGTCAACCGAAACTCTTGGATCCGGTCACGGGGACTCTGCGCGACGCCCGGGCCTTCACGCAGTCAGCGGAAACAACCTCCCTGCCGCTGGAATTCGCGCCCTTCGGCTCCATCTTTGTGATCTTCGAGGGGAGGATTCCTGCCACGCAAAACGGCGCGGGCCGGACGAATCAGCTTGGGCTTGCGCCCGACGCCACATTGGCCGGTCCTTGGACCGTACACTTCGATCCCAAGTGGGGAGGCCCCGCTTCGGTGCGATTTCCGAAGCTCGTCGATTGGACCACGAGCCCGGAGAAAGGCATCAAGTATTATTCCGGCACGGCGACCTATGCCAAAACCTTGCGGCTCAAGGCGCGGCGCGGCCGGCGGCTGTTTTTGGACCTGGGCGAGGTGAAGGACGTCGCGGAGGTCCGGCTCAACGGCAAAAAGATGGGCATCGCCTGGACGCGTCCCTTCCGGCTGGAGATCACCGCGGCGGCGCGCACGGGTACAAACCATCTGGAGATCGATGTGGTGAACCTCTGGCCGAACCGCCTGATCGGCGACAGCCTGCTCCCGCCCGGCAAGCGCTACACCCAAACGAACATTGACATCTACTACCAACGGAAGATTGACAAGCTGCTGCCCTCCGGCCTGCTCGGGCCGGTCACGGTCCTGGCATCCTAGCAGAAGGCGCCCAAAAGTTGAGCGCAGCTCGCCCTGACAGAGGAAAGCCGTGCCGCTAGCTTTGTGGGGGATTAGTTGTTGACCGCGTCGCCGATGATTTTGGCGGCGACGGGGCATGCCACGGTGAAGCCGAAGAAGGGGCCGAAGTCGCGCGTGGCGGCCAAGCCGGTGATGTAAAGGTTGGGCAGGTTGGTCTGGAATTCCGGATCGAGCGCGGGGAAGCCGTCCACTGTTTCCAGGGGTTCAAGAATCGTCGCGCGGTCCAGGAAGGCCACGTTATCCATCTTGGGAGCATACCCGGTGGCCAGAATGACGCGGTGCACGTTGCACCGGGACCTGTCGTCCAGCAGAACGTCATACGTCCCGCCGGCGCCGGCGCTTGCGGAGACGATGCGCGTCTTCTCGTGAAGATGGATGTTGGGTTGATGAACGCGCGCATCCAGCCACGGTTCCAGAACCAGGCGCCCCGTCATCCAAAAGTCCTTGCTGATGCGCTCCTGCTCCTCTGCGGAGAGCTTCCTCCACCAAGCGTGATCCTGAAGGGCCCGCCGCGCCATCGGCTGCACCCAAGACCAGTCCGCCTCGGCAAAGCGCGGAGTGGCATGGCGGTAGGTAAGGTGGATTTCCTCCGCGCCATGCTCCCG
>JBJKQF010000101.1:0-4016 GCA_046705545.1 Terriglobia bacterium | reverse complement strand
AGCGCAAGTACTGGCTGTTCATCCAGGCGAGTTTTTCGGGATCAAAGACGGCATTTGACTTGGATACCGTGGCCAGGTCGAATGCCTTAACCATATCCGCCAAGGGAATGATTTCTTCTCCGCCGGGTGGCGTCCAGCCAAGCAGCGCCAGAAAGTTGATGAGCGCTTCCGGCAGGATGCCCTGTTCGCGGTAAGCCCCCACGGAGGTGGCTCCGTGGCGCTTGGAAAGGCGCTGGCGGTCCGTACCCAGGATCAAGGGCAGATGCGCGAAGAGAGGTTCCCGTGCGCCCATCGCGCGATAGGTAAAGATTTGCTTGGGCGTGTTTGAAAGGTGGTCGGCGCCCCGAATGACGTGGCTGATTTTCATGTCCACGTCGTCGGCCACCACACTCAGGTGGTAAGTCGGCTGGCCGTCGGAGCGCAGCAGTACGAAGTCTTCAATCTCCTCATTTGCAACCGTGATGGAACCGAAGACTTGGTCCTCAAAGCTTGTCTTCCCCGACTCCGGAACGCGGAAGCGGAGAACGTACGGCGTCTTTTCCGTCAGGCGCTTTTGCCGTTCCTGTTCTGAGAAATTGCGGCAAATTCGATCGTATTTCCAGGGCCGGCCGGCGGCAGAGCGCTTTGCCTGAAGTTCCTCCGGTGTGCAGAAGCAGGGATAGGCGTGCCCCTCTTGCTCAAGTTGCGAGGCCAGGGCGCGGTAGCGATCCAGGCGGTCCGACTGATGGAATGGTCCCTCATCCCAGTTGAGCCCCAGCCATTCCAGGCTTTCCAGGATGGCGGTGACTAGCTCCGGCTTCGAGCGGTCTGCGTCCGTATCCTCAATCCGCAGGATCAGGACGCCCTTTTGCCGCCGCGCGAAGAGCCAGTTATAAAGCGCCGTGCGGGCTCCGCCGACGTGGAGATAGCCGGTTGGGGACGGTGCAAATCGAACGCGAATCTCAGCCATAGCTCGTGTGCAGGGACGCGGGGCGGCCTGTTCTAGCGGGCCGCACGCGCCGGGTCAAACCATCCATCCTAAGCGATTTTGGAAAAGAACGCGAATCTTCCGTCACGCGAGGAATTGGAACGCGGTTCCACCAAAATTTGCCTGAGCGCTATTCAAGCCGCCGCAAAGCGACCGGGAGAGTACGGATCGAGCGGCAAAGAGGCTGCTCCCGTCAAAACCAGCTCCGCGATCAGCTTCGCAGTCATCGGAGCCAGCAAAATCCCGTTGCGAAAGTGCCCGGTGGCAAATACCAGGTTTCTGATTTCCCCGTGACCCAGGATCGGATAATGATCTTTGGTGTCGGGACGCAGGCCGGACCAGGCGCGATGAAATTTGGCCTGCTTGATCAACGGAGCGATCCTCGTAACTCCCTCCAGGATCTTTTGCAGCCCATCGGCCGTGACTGCCTTTTCATATCCGATGTATTCTGCGGTGGTTCCCGCCAGCACGGTTCTGCCGCCACGGGGAACCAAGTAATGAATTCCCGCTCTCACAACGCACGGAAGCTCCTCGCGGGTTTCAAGCTCCAGCATATGCCCGTGGCAGGGTTCCATTTGCAGTTCGATTCCCAGCGTTGCCGCCAGAGGCTTAGACCAGCACCCTGCGGCCATCACAAAGGTGTTCGCGGAGAATGTCGTGCTGGTTCCGTTTGAGCCCCCTGCCACACGGACGCTTTCCACGCGGTTGTCATGCGCTTCAAAGCCGGTCGCCGTGGCGCCCCAGTGGAACTCCACGCCTGCCTTTTGCCCGGCCTTTACGAGGGCGGTTGCCAGGCGTTCATTGTCCAGCCAGTGGTCACCCTCCACGAGGAGAGCGATCTTGATCTCACTGGAAAGCCCCGGAACCCGCTTAAGAGCCGCTTCTCCGGTTAGCCGCTCGAGAGGAAGGCCCAGCGCGGTTTGGTTCTTGTAGATATGTTCGAGCTCTTCAATCTCGTGCGGGTCGATGGCCACCAGCAAGGTGCCGTCCTTCCGGTAGTGGATGTTTTCTCCGCTCAGTTCTTCCACTTCCGCGGCGAACTCCGCGTAAAGATCCCGGCTGGCCATGCACATCTCAAAGAAAGCGTCAGGCTCCAGCATCTCTCCCTGCGGGGCGATCATGCCTGCCGCCGCGCCGCTTGCTTCCGAGCCGGGTTCACCGCGGTCAATCACCGCGACCTTTGCTCCCGCTCGCGCCAGGCGCAGAGCGACGGCGCTGCCGATCAGTCCTCCTCCTACGATGATGATATCTGCTGTTTGGGTTGAATTAGCTGCCATGGATAGTGTCGTGCCTCCGTTCCACAGTCTACTCTTCTGTAAGTTGGACAACATAAGAGTGTAACTCTTTGGCGAGGGATCGGCGGAAATCAAAATCAGCAACTCCTTCCTGTGGCTTCTTTCTTTGCCGTTGATCGTTCGCCGTTTGTTCGCCTATCATGGAAAGGTATCGGCGGCCAATTTTATTGTTGAAAGGAATCAAAGATGATCAGTGAAATACTTCTGCCCGAGTTCGAGCACGAGATAGCCAACACACGCAGGATGCTGGAGCGCGTTCCCGCAAAGGCTGAATTTACACCCCACGAGAAGTCCATGCCGATGGGCAAGCTGGCCGCTCATGTGGCGCAATTGGCCGGTTTTGGTTTGACCGTGCTGACGGCGCCCCACCTGGACTTTTCTGCGGGCAGCTACAAGCCAGTGGCTTTCGAGTCTGCGGAACAGATTGTTGGGGTACTCGACGAAGGAGCTGCCAAAGTCCGCGCAGCCCTCGTTAAGACGCCGGATGAATCCTGGAACGAAAACTGGAAACTGAGCTTCGAAGGGAAGACACTCTTTGAGGCTTCGCGCTTCCTTGCATACCGGGCGTTGTTCCTGAACCACCTCGTTCACCACCGCGCGCAGCTGGGCGTCTATCTGCGGCTGAACGGCGTTCCCGTGCCGGCCATCTATGGCCCTTCTGCTGACGAGCCGTTTACGACCTAGTGCGTTCCTGGTCCGTGTTTCGGCGTCGCATTGCCACAGCGAAGGGAATTGCTTAGAATAGGTGAAAGCCGCCCAGGAGAGGCGGCAATCTGTTTGCGGGAACCTTCATTTGGCTTGTCCCATTTGTGAAAAGCGAAAGGCGAAGCGCTACTGCCCGGCAAAGGCGGAGAGCATTTGTTCGGTCTGCTGTGGAACTGAGCGGGAGGTGTCGATCGCCTGCCCGTCGGACTGCCCCTACCTGATGGAAAGCCGCCGGCACGAAGTTGAGCGGCGGGAGATCGACTGGTCAGCGGTGCCTTTTGCCGACACCAAGATTACGTCTTCTTTTGTGGCGGGGTACGAGCGCCTGATCATGGCGCTCGGATATGCGGTTTGCCTTCGCGCCCGGGACAATGCCACACTTGCCGACCCGGATGCGATTGCGGCGCTCCAGTCCCTGGCGGAAACTTACCAAACACTTTCCAACGGCATCTATTTTGAGAAGGCGCCCGAGTATCTTCCCCAGCGCGAGGTTTACGAAGCCTTGAAGGCTACGATTGAAGATTACAAAAAAGCGGACGCCCAGAACTCCGGCATGGCTACGCTTCGCGATAGCGACATCCGGGACGCTCTGATTTTCCTCACACAGTTGGGCGCAACGCGCTCGAACGGCCGCCCGAAAGGCCGGGCGTACCTTGACTTCCTGCGTAGCCAGTTTAAATCCGAGGAATTTGGGAAGCCTGCTTCAGGGTTGCTCGTTGTTCCATAGGGAAACGCTTGTAACCATCGGCGTGCAAGCCTTGTCTAACCTCTAAATATTCAGCGACCGCAGGCGGGCTGGCGGCGCATCTGGGATCATTTAGCCAGCCACGGGCATCAAATGAGCAAGGGCGGCGCTAATAATTCACAAAGCATGAGCCAGGTGGAAGAAGTTCGGGCAGCGGCGGACATCGTTAAGATCGTCGGCGATTACGTCAAGCTGCGCAAGGCAGGCGCGAATTACATGGGCCTTTGCCCCTTCCACCAGGAAAAGACACCTTCGTTTGCGGTGCATCCCTCCAAGCAGATCTTCCATTGCTTTGGCTGTGGGG
>JBJKQF010000100.1:0-27459 GCA_046705545.1 Terriglobia bacterium | reverse complement strand
CCGATGTTAACGATAACATCCTCATTCGCAAACCTTTATTTGTAGTTTCGCAACAGGATTTCCGAAGCCAAGAACTCAGCGATTTTGTCCGGGAGAAGATAGGCCTGAATGAGAAGGTCGGCTCCTCTTCACTTTTGCCTTGAGCTCCCATTGAGCGCGGTTGAAATGAAAAGGGAAGTACCCTCAACCCATCGACTCTAGCTTCGAGTCCTCTTAAACCGAGATATTCCCGATAACCACCACATATTGTTAAGTTTATGAATTTTGGCACCCTCGGGTAATAGGTGCTTCTCGGATGTTTTCCAAAGGTAAGACCTAACCTAAAGGCCGATTGCGTACTCGACAAAGGTATGTATACTACCTGAACCCGGCCCGCAAAGCCGACGAGGTCGCGTAAGCTATGAAGAGCCTGCAAAAAGGGACTTTCCGGCTTTGCCAAATCGCAGGTATCGACCTGTACCTGCACTGGACTTGGTTTCTGGTTGCTGCCTACGAAATAAATTACCGCAGCAGAAGTTACAGTTCCCCCGCCTGGAACGCGATTGAGTATCTCGGAATTTTTCTGATCGTCACGCTGCATGAGTACGGTCACGCCCTGGCTTGCCGACAGGTAGGAGGAAGAGCGGACCGCATCGTACTATGGCCTCTGGGCGGAGTGGCGTATGTGCAGCCTCCCCCTCGCCCAGGGGCCACGCTTTGGAGCATCGCGGCGGGGCCGTTGGTCAATCTGGCCCTTCTGCCCGTCCTTAGCGCGCTGCTAATTCTAGGCCGCTCGGATGGTTGGGCGTTGGCAATGCCCAATGCCTTCGTCCTACTGGGCACGCTATGGTATATCAATCTCGTTCTGCTGATTTTCAACCTGCTTCCCATTTATCCGCTGGACGGCGGACAAATTCTGCGCTCGCTCCTCTGGTTTTGGATGGGGGCGGCTCGCAGTTTAATGGTCGCGGTAGTGGTGGGCTTTTTGGGAGTGGGAGGGCTGATCCTCGCGGCCCTGTGGCTTGAATCCGTCTGGATTGGCATCATTGCAGTCTTCATCCTGTTCAGTTGCTGGGGAGGGTTGCGCCAGGCGCAAAGCTTGGCTCGCCGTGCCAAGTTGCCGCGCCGGGAAGGGTTTGCCTGCCCGGAATGCAAAACCGCACCCCTGATGGGAAAAATTTGGAAGTGTGATAAGTGCAGGGGCGAACCGTTCGACACCTTTCAAACGCAGGGAACTTGCCCGCACTGCCTGGCCCAACACGACGTGACCATGTGTCCGGAATGCGGCCACTTGCACCCGATGAGCAATTGGGTCGTTCCCACCTTTGCGGAGGTGGCAGACCTCACGTCCTGACGTCCGCCACCTGACCAGCCCGCCCTATCCCGGGCAGGGAAAAACTACCGGTGGTGGCCGCCTCCACCACCATGTGAAGACGAACCCCGCGAACCACCACCATGGAAGCCTCCGCCACCGTGGAACCCTCCACCGCCGCCTCGGTAGTTGCCGCCTCCGTGATATCCACCGCCTCCAGAGCTATAAGAATGCGGCGCCGGAGCGCGGTAGCTGCCGCCACCGTAACCACCGCCACGGTTACCCGAATTCCCACGCGGCGCTGAATACCGACGTTCGGTCACGATGGGCTTGTTCAGGCGGAGTGGGGGGCGCGAATTGTAAGAGTGCGACCCGTAATTACCTTGTCCTCTGTTGTAACCCCGAGAAGTCTGCGGCGTGAAACGCTGATACCCACCACGGTTCTGGTTAGTCTGGCGAGAGAACGTGCGCCCCTGGTTGCTTGGCGCTGACTGGCGAGAGAAGTTGTGAAAGCCGCCGCGGTTCTGATTGCTTTGGCCAGAGAAGGTGCGGCCTTGGTTGTGCGGCGCCGATTGGGGCGTGAAGCGCTGGAACCCACCGCGGTTCTGGTTGCCCTGGCCGGAAGACGTTCCCCGCGGGCTGAGCCTTTGCGAGTTGCCGCTGGGAGCTTGCGATCTCGAAGCCGGCGAGTTACGGGTGAAGCGTTCCAAACCGGCTTGGTTCGACCGCGCGTTGGAACCGGCACCCTGTCTATTGAACTGCCGCCCCCGCGCGCCAGCCCGAACTACCGGGGCTTGGCCTTGGCGGGTTATCTGCCCAGCGGACTGCGAGCGCGTGCCTGGATTCCCGAAGCGGCTCCAACCTTGCCGGTTGCCTTGAGAAGCGGACTGTCCCGAAGGGGCTCCTGCCTGCGGACGGTTGTTCCCAAAGGCGTGTACCACTCTGCCCGAATTCCCTGCGTTACTGTTTCTGAAGACGCGAACGTTCCCGTTCCCGCGATTTCCCGACACCCGGAAGCCGCTGTTGGTTTGCCTGTTCAAATTGCCAACCGGACCGGAACGCCCACTGCGGTTTTGAACCATCTGTCGAATGGAAGTTGCCTGCGTGTGAAACGAGTGGCCCTGGTTGCGTGAAACCACACGGTTCCGCGAGAAGAAGCGCGTGCTGTTCACGTTGCGATTGGCCCTCATGGGCACCACCGCAGCGCGATTTGAAGCCGTGAGGCTGGAGCGGTTCGGAACCACCGGAAGCGTCCCGCGTACAAAACTCGCCCGCCGCAGCATTCCGGCGCTCACTGTCCCACGGTTCCGGTACACCGCCTCCCGGCCAAAGCGGTTGGCCGGCATGGTAGTGATGGCGCGGCGCACGTGGGCGTTATCCATCATTCTTCCCAGGTTCGAGCCGTAAGGCCTTCCCCTACCGTGATCAAATCCTCTCTCCCGGCCACCGCGGCCATGGTAGTAGTTGTTGATGTTGACCGCGTGAAACGAGTGATCGCGGTCGTGGCCCCACCAGCGATGGTAGGGATCGCGAGGGCCAAGCGGGCACCAGCCGATCGAGTTGTAACCGTAGCCATAACCAAACCCGAAATGATGATATCCGTATCCGAAACCGATAAAGGAGACCCAGGCCGGCCCCCAAACCGGATAGAAACCCACACTGACGGCGCCCGGCCACCAGAACCAGCTGCTTCCGTAGAAGAACCAGCGTCCGTAGTGATAAGGCGCCCAGCCCCAGGGTTCGTAAGAAACCCAGGTCCAGCCGTAATAGGGCTCCCAAACCCAACGTCCGGAACTGTACGGCACCCAGCCCGCGTCAACATAAGGGGTCCAGCACCAGTCGTAACCCGGCACGTATTGCCAGCGGCCGCTTGAACCCAGGTCCTGCGCGCCGGTGTAATAGCGATTCACATGATCGTAGTTGGAAGCTCTCTCAATGACGCCGTTGCGCTGGTTGTTCCACTGGTCCCAATTATCAAGCGCCTGCGCGTTCGCAATCCTATATTGGGGGTTTTGCGCCCCTTCGACCGTGATCTGCTGGCCAGCCTGCACGTTAGTTGAGCCCTGAGGCGTGGAGATTTGCGCTTGGCCGTCGCGCACAGTCACCAGGGACAGATCATCAGAGTTGACGTCGATGCGATAAGTACCCGGTTGAAGAGGCTCAACCGCCACGTTGGGGGTGTCCACTTCGGAGGTTGCCTGGTTGCCCTGAAAGACCGCTAAGTCGGCAGTGCCGTGCGCCACTTGAAGCTGGATGCGCGAGCGGTTCAGGTCAGCGATCTTCACTTGAGTGTTGCCGTCCAGGCGAAGCACGTTGGAGTAATCGAGCTGGAGTTCGGCGCGAGAGCCGCCGCCGGTGGCAATCGTGTCACCCGGCACAACCGGGGTGTTGACCGTCGCCGCTACCCAATCACCTGAGTCGGCGCGCATGATGGAAACGTCGCCCTTCATCAGGCTGACGCGCGCCACGCCCGGCGCCGTCCCGGTTTGCTGCTGGTCCTGCGCGAAAACAGGAAGCGTTGCCAGTGTCGCAGCAACCGCGATGAATATTGCCACCCACCTCAAATTTTTCGAACTCATACTCCACCCCCTTGCTCGATCATCCTGCTCCTCTACCTAATCCTGACGTATGTGAAAGCACTCTGGTTGCCAAACCCCTAGCGAATTCGCCTGTAACTTGTTTCCTTCGAATAACTTAAAAAGGTCCTAACTTTGGCCCTGACCACAGCCTGTGGCCTGTGGCCTATATCACTCAAAAGTGGTGGATTTCAACCACCAGGCAGCCTTGGGACCTTATTCCGAAGAAGAGCTTCAGGCAGAAGCGAGGCGGAGCAGGGAAGCAAGCGCGGCGCAGTCTTTGCAACCGTCAACGCCCGCGGGAGGAGAAGTTGACCGGAAAATCTCCGCGGCGGTCCCGAGCAGGCGGGGCACAAGGTCAGGCTTGATCTCGACATCCAGAATGCGGGCCGCAAAGCTCATGCGGAAGCCGTCCGCGGTCAGGTTCAAGTCCTCGGACGCCGCCGCGATGCTCGTAACCGGTTCCGTATAAACCAGGGCCAACTTGGAGACCGGTTTCAAGTCAAGGCGCTCGCCGATATAGGCGTAGGCGTTTAATTGCGCTTCATACATCGGGAAAAGATCGTCCTGATACTCAGTAAATTTCGCGGTCTTGTAATCAATGATGGCGTGCGAGCCATCCTCCATGATGAAAATCCCGTCCGGAGTTCCGCGCAGCAGGATCGAAGTGGTTTCATCGAGCACGCCAAATTTGCTGTAGTGGGGAGGATTTTTGTAGGTCCGGATCTCGCCCAGCGGCGCGAGCCACTCGGGAGGTTTCTTGTGGCGGTCGAACCAGCCGTGCACGACATTCTTCCCGTAGCTATCGATAGCGCTGAAGATGCCGGGGAAAATCTGGAAGGGAAGCTTGTCCGCATTCATCGACATCCAGAAGCATCGCGGGCAATACCCTGGCAGGGCGAGTTCGCCGAGCGTCTTGGCGGAGATGATGTAGGGTTGGTCCAAGTTACGACTCCGGGTCGTCGGCCACGCCGATCTTCGACAACCGGTAGCGCAGCGCGTTGCGCGAGAGGCCCAGCAGGCGCGCTGCCTGGCTCTTGTTGCCGCCCGCGCGGCGGAGCGCTTCCTTGATGATTTCGTCTTCAAACTGCTCCAGCGTGCTGCCCGGCGGAAGAATCGGCTGCACAGACCCGCTAGCGGAGGATGACAGGCTTCCGCCTTCCGGCCGCGCGGCGATATCCAGGTGAATATCTCCCGAGCCAATCTCTTCACCGGCGGCCATCACCACAGCGCGCTCCAGAATGTTCTCAAGCTCTCGAATGTTGCCCGGCCAGTGAAAATCGGAAAGCACCTTCATCGCCTGCGGAGAAATCCCGCGAATGTTCTTTCCGGAACTCGCAGCAAAACGCGTGATGAAATGGTCTGCAAGGTAGGGAATGTCCTCCTTATGCTCGCGCAAGGGCGGAATGGAAATAGGCACCACGTTCAGTCGGTAATAGAGGTCTTCGCGAAAGGTGCCCTGCTCGAGCGCGGCGCGCAAATCCTGGTTGGTAGCAGCCACCACGCGCACGTCCACCTTGATGGTTTTGGTACCGCCCAGGCGCTCGAACTCGCGCTCTTGAAGGACGCGTAGAAGCTTGGCCTGCAAACTGCCAGGCATGTCCCCGATTTCGTCCAGAAAGATCGTGCCTTGATCGGCCAGCTCGAATTTGCCTGGCTTGGCGACCGTGGCCCCCGTGAAGGCGCCCTTCTCGTATCCAAAAAGCTCGCTCTCCAGCAAATTCTCCGGAATAGCAGTGCAGTTGATTTTGACAAACGGCCCGCCGGCGCGGCGCGAATGTTGGTGGATGGCGCGAGCGATCATGTCCTTGCCCACGCCGCTCTCTCCGCCCAGAAGCACGGTGGAGTTGGTAGGCGCCACGCGCTCCACGGTAGCCAGGACTTCCTGCATGGCGGGGCTGTTGCCCACGATGTTTTCAAATTGGTAGCGATGCCCCAGCGCCTCGCGCAAGGAACGGTTTTCCTCCTGCAGGCGTTTCACCTCCAGCTCCTTGCGGATGATCATCTTGATCTCTTCAATGGAAAAAGGTTTCAGGATGTAGTCGCTGGCGCCCGCCTTCATTGCTTCCACGGCGCTCTCCACCCGGCCGTAGGCCGTCATCATCACCACGGGAATGGCGGCGTCCGAGCGTTTGGCCGCCTGGAGAAATTCCAGCCCGCTCATGCCCGGCAGCTTGACGTCGCTCAAGATCAGGTCGATCTTGTGGCGCCCGAGCATCTTGAGTCCCTGCTCCGCGTCGCTGACGGAGTGGATTGCGTAGCCCTCGTCCGCTAGATTCAATTCGAGCAATCGCAGCATCTTCGGCTCGTCTTCGACAATCAGGATCGTCGCCATTCGAAGATCAACCTCCGTTCGTCGCCCCTAGTGTACGTCCAATCGAGCCGCTTGCAGAGACCATCCTGAGCCTCCTCTACCTTCTTCAAACAGTGTCGCTACCCGGCAGGGAAAAACAACCTGAAGCAGGCGCCCCCTCCTGGACTCGATTGGGCTCGAATCCAACCACCGTGGTCATCCACGATTTTGGAGACGATCGAAAGCCCCAGGCCCACGCCCTCCGCTTTGGTGGTGAAGAAGGGATTAAATATCTGCTCACGCAATTCAGGCGGCACGCCAGGTCCAGTGTCTGAGAGTGCAATCTCGATCCCGCGCCCGCCGTCGCGTTCCCTGCCGGCGATTTCCACCTTCAACTTTCCGCCTTTTGTCTCCATCGCTTCATAGGCGTTGAACACCAGATTTGCGAAAACCTGCTCCACAAGTTCCGAATCGAGAGAAACCTCAGGGAGCTCAGCTGCGTAGGAGCGTTCCACCTCGACCTTCGATTCCGGCCAACGCTCGCTTGCCGCTTTGAGCGCTTGATCCACCAGAGGCGGAATCTTCGCCGCCTCCTTGTTCAGTTCCAGAGGCCGCGCAAAAGCCAAAAAGCGGCTGACCAGGGAATTCAGCCTGTTCACTTCGCCGGAAAAATATCCCGCCAGCTCCCTTGCCACGGAATCGTCCGCGGGGAGCTTTTGAGAAAGTGTTTCCGCCGACCCCTTGATAACCCCGAGAGGGTTGCGAATCTCGTGTGCCAAGCCCGCGGTCAGTTGTCCCAGCGCCGCCAGGCGCTCCGAGCGGCGCGCTTCCGCCTGCACCTGCTCGAGCTGCTGGTTGGTTTCCGCAAGCTGTTCGGCCAGCAGGCGGTAGCGCTCAGCCTGCTCGCGGTTCACCATCACAAAGCGGTTGACCAGGATGGCAGGAAAAAAGAAGAAGACCACACGGACGCCGAGTTCTTCCCAGCTGCTCGCCGTCAGCCGGTATACCTGGGACGCGGGAATCAGAAACAAACAGTACGCCGCCGAGGATAGTGCCGTCCACCCGAGCGTTCCCCAGGGGCCCGAGTAGATCGCCGCTGTCAGGATTGGCAAAAAGTAGATTAGGTAGTAGCTGGAGTTGATGCCACCGGTGTAAGCGATCAGCAGGGACGCCAGCACGATCTTGATCAGCGTGCTGATGACTTCGCCGTAGGTTCCCACACGGGCGATGAACTGGCGTTCGAAAACCTGGAAGAGTCCGATGGAAAGCAGAATCAGTTGAGCGTGGATTTCAGCGACCGGGTAGAGCACTGCCAGACTGGCCAAGAAGACCAGCAGGAGCACATCCATCCAAGCAAATTTGTGCTGGTTCTCTTCGGGCATAGGTCCGCTTTATCGGCTCTAATTTAGCATGGCAGAATGACGAAGCTGGAGGACGTCCCAGAACTTTTTAAAGGCGTGCTGGCAAGGGAGGTTCTTCGTCATCCTGAGTGCAGCGAAGGATCTGCTTCTTGTGTCTCAATGAAAAGGCGTGATCGGGGCCGTTTAGCATGAGGCAGGAAGAGCAGATTCCTAACTTCGCTCGGAATGACAACGTGCGCGTTTTCCCTGCCAGACGCCAGGCATTCGTGCGGGCCCCGGGCAACCTCAAGCCGGGCGAAACCTACGACAGGTGACTGGCGTACGCAAGGGCCACAAAGCCCACAATCAGCAAGCCGATTCCGGAAAGGATGTAAGCGCGCGGCTTGCGGGCGGTTCCTTTCCATTCACCCGTGGCAAAGCCCCAGGCGTTGGAGGTTAGAATGATGGAGGCCATAAAGAGCGGCCAGCCGAGGATCGGACCCATGCTTTCCAGCTTGTCGGAAGCCGCGCCGTAAATGGCGGTGCTACCCATCCAAAGCACGCCCATCACCAAGCCGAACAGAAAGTACTTCCACGTTCCCGATTTCCCATAAAGGTGGAAGCTCCGGTTCTTCCCCCACAGATAAGCGCAGTATACGATATAGGGAATAAAAGAGGCGGTGACCAGCGGCGCCCAGATCACGTTTGCGCGGCTGGCGGGGCTGACGCCGGCCTGCGCGGCTTGCTGAATCAGGGGAGTTCCAAAGGCCAGGCCGAAATTAATGAGCGGCGAGCCCAGGCCGGCCAGAATGCAGATAATCAATCCCGTCTTGAAGCTCATGCGCTTCTCGGGACCTTCTTCCGCACCTTCCAGCGACAGGTGCAGTTCCTTTTCCTTCTCGCGTCCGGCAATCGCCGAGAGAATGATGCCCGCCAGCATAAAGCCGACTCCCAGGAAGATCATCTTGCCCTTATAAGTAGGGATGGTTTCCGGGTGCAGGGCAACGAGCGGAATAATCGAGCCGAGCGCGGTGGAAAGCCCGATGGCGATTGCGAAGTTCAGCGAGAGGCCGATGGCTGCAATGCCCAGGCCGAAGAAGATCTGCGCCAGCCCAAACCCCAGCCCAAACAGGATGAGGTAGATGAGGGGACCTGCCATCGTTTGCATGTAAAAATGCGTGGCGTTCGGAACCGTGACGCACACCAAAAACCACGGGAACAGAACCATTCCCACCAGACCCCACACCGCCCAGATGTTCTCCCATTTCCAGATCTTGATGTATTTGGTGGGGGTTGCGAAGCTGCCGTTGAGGATGCCTGCAGCAAGGGAAAGCACAATTCCTATTGAGACGCTCGACATAATCGGGTGCACCTCACGCTTGAAGTTAAATCTCGCCTCGGAAGGATCGTTTATTCTTTAGCGCCAGCGGGACATAGTATATACGCACCCAACCTAAATGCAACGGGTATTCACCCCCGGAAAACGTAAGAGCGCGCGAAGCGTTTCCGAACGGCCTGGAGTTTTGCTTCCAAGCCCCGCCGAAGGATTCGTGCCCTCCGCTTGGCAGCCGTTCTTGGAAGCCTTAAACTAAGGCGGGTCTTCCTTTCGGAGGGACTCTCCATGCAGCACCACGAGTTACTGCGCGACCTGCTGGTCCTCTTCGGTTTTGCCACCCTGATCGCCGTGGCGCTGCGGCGGGCGCGCCAATCCACCATCGTTGCCTACCTGCTGACCGGCATCCTGGTCGGCCCTTCCGGCCTGCATCTGATTACCAACCATAAAGCCATCGAGGTCATGGCGGAGATCGGCGTGGCCTTGCTGCTGTTCAGTATCGGCATCGAGTTTTCGCTGAACAAAATCGTCGCCATGCGCAAGTTGGTACTGGGGGCGGGCGGGCTGCAGGTAGCCCTGACCATCGCCGTGGTATTGGTTCTGGCGCTCGCGGCCCGGCATCCCTGGCGGCAAGGGCTCTATTGGGGATTCCTGGTGGCCGCCAGCAGCACCGCCATCGTGCTGAAACTCCTGATGGAACGCGAAGAACTGGAAAGCGTTCACGGCCGCACTATTCTGGGAATCCTGCTTTTCCAGGACCTCTGCGTGGTTCCCATGATGGCCGTGCTGCCCGCACTCACCGCGCCCTCCGGACACATCGCCCTTACGGTCCTGTTCGCCCTGGGCAAGGTGGTCGGGGCGGGCGCCTTGATCCTCTTTGCAGCGCGCTTCTTTTTCCCGCTCGTCTGGAGCCGCATCGTGTTGGTGCGCAACCACGAGATCTTTATTCTGGCGGCCATCTTCTTCAGCCTCGGTACCGCCTGGGCTTCCGCATCGCTGGGCCTCTCGCTGGCGCTGGGCGCCTTCATCGCCGGCCTGGCCCTTTCGGAATCGCTTTACGCGCAGCAGATCCTTTCCGACATCCTGCCTTTCCGCGACATCTTCAACAGCCTCTTTTTCATCTCCGTGGGCATGCTGCTCAATCTCAGCTTTGTGCGCGGCCACTGGGGCCAGGTGGCGGGAGTGGCCGCCTTGATCTTCGCGCTCAAAACGCTGACGGGCTGCACGGCCAGCCTGAGCCTGGGATTTGCACCCCGCAATTCTCTCCTGGTGGGGCTGAACTTGGCGCAGGTGGGGGAGTTCAGCTTTGTGCTGCTGCTGCAAGGTGTGCAACTGCATCTGGCGCCCGCCGCGGAGTATCAAGTCTTCCTGGCCGCGGCCATCGTTACCATGATTCTCACCCCCAGCGTCGTCCAGGCTTCCCAGCACTTGGCCACGCGGGTGCCGGAGATGCAGCGGCTGAGGCGGTTCTTCCCGGAGCCCGGTGAACTGGAGTTGGAGACGCGGGCGGCGCCGCTGCGCGACCACGTGATCGTTTGCGGATACGGGCTGAACGGACGCATGCTGGCCCAGGCGCTGCGCCGCGTGGGCATCGCCTACCTGGTGCTGGAAATCGATCCCGGAATCGTCCGCCGCGCCAGCGCGGAAGGCGAGTCCATTTTTTTCGGCGACAGCACCAAACCTGACATTTTGAAGAAGGCTGGCGTGACCCGGGCGCGCGCCTTGGTCTTTGCCATTTCAGACCCTTTTGTCTTGCCGAGAGCCGTGGCCACCGTCCGCGGCCTGAATCCGCTTCTCGCCACCGTCGTCCGCACCGCCCGTGTGGAGGATACGGAACGCTTGGAACGCTCCGGAGCCACGATGATTGTGGCCGCCGAATTGAGCGCAGCCAAGGAGATTGTCTCCAAGGTCCTGGACTTGTATGGCGGCGCGCCGCACCCTGAGAACACTGCGCAGGGCCCGCGGGGAGATACGGCTTGACAGGAGGATTCACGCCCTCCTAGACTGAAAGGTTCGGGCTATCCGGAACAATTAAATCTTACGCGAGGAGCACTCGATGTCACTACGCATCAATGACACGGCCCCGGATTTTGTCGCTGAAACAACCCAGGGACCTATCAAATTCCATGAATGGATTGGCGACGGCTGGGCGGTTCTCTTTTCTCATCCCAAGGACTTCACACCGGTATGCACCACCGAACTCGGATATATGGCCGGCCTGGAGCCTGAATTCAAGAAGCGCAATTGCAAGATCATTGGCCTGAGCGTGGACCCCGTGGAAAGCCACAAAAAGTGGGAGGTCGACATTCAGGAAACGCAGGGCAACAAGGTGAATTACCCCATGATCGGGGACCCGGAACTGAAGGTTGCCAAGCTTTACGATATGCTGCCCGCCGAAGCCGGCGAAACTTGCGAGGGCCGGACCGCGGTCAACAATCAGACCGTGCGCACGGTCTTTGTGATCGCACCGGACAAAAAGATCAAGCTGATGCTCACCTACCCGATGAGCACCGGGCGCAACTTCAACGAGGTACTTCGCGCCCTCGATTCCATTCAACTTACGGCGCAGCAGCAGGTCGCCACTCCCGTGAATTGGGAACAGGGCGGCGATGTCATCATTCTGCCGTCGGTTTCTGATGAGCAGGCCAAGCAGAAGTATCCCGGCGGCTGGAAGGCCCCCCGGCCTTATCTGCGCATCGTTCCCCAGCCGAAGTAACTGCCCTAGGCACAGAAACTTAGGCTTGAATTTGTAGCGCCCGGGCCGTGTCCCCCACGGCCCGGCTTTTGCTCCCGGGGTGAACTGCGTTCTCCGGCGGCCATCCCCAAAAGCCGCACACCTTGCCTCCCCTATACCAGTAATTCATCCAAGGCAATTAGGCATCCAGGTATTTCTTGTGCTGATCGGCCAGGTAGTTGTCGGTCATGCCGGCGATGTAATCGCAGACCACGCGGTGGGCAGGTTCTTCGCGGGTTTTGGCGGCGTAAAAAGGGGGCAGGCTGCGCGGATGTTCCACAAAGAACTCGAAAAGTTGCGCCACGCATTTGACAATGCGCTGGCGTTCCGCGCGGACTTCGCGGTGGGCGTAAAGGTCCTGTTGCAAGAAAATTTTGAGTGCCTGATTTTCGCGCCCGAGGCGTGAGCTCAACCCCACCAGGCGGCTGGGCGCTTCCCGCACTTGGGCCATTGTGCGCACGTCTGCTTCTTCCAGGCGCCTGCGCGTGGCGTTGATGAGGTCCGTAACCAGAGCGTCCATCAGACCTTTGAGCGCCTCATTGAACTTCAGCTTTTCAATCGCCTGGGGAGACTTCCGCTCCACGGGCCGGTAGCAGCGGTCGAATACGGGAACCTTCTCCCGAATCTGCGGCAAGGTGATCAGCTTGGATTCATAGCCGTCATCAAGGTCTGCGCAATTGTAGGCAATCTCGTCGGCCATATCGATCAGCTGCGCTTCAAGAGGCGGCCGCTCGTTCAGCCGGTATTCCGCAAGCTCGGGATATTGTGCGGGATCGTAATCGCGCGAATGCTTGATGATGCCTTCACGAACTTCGAAGGTCAAATTCAGGCCGGGAAAATCGACGTATTTCTGCTCAAACTGCTCCACAATGCGCAGGGCGTGCAGGTTGTGATCAAAGCGCTCCCCGTTCGCTTCCATCAGGCGGTCGAGCTCACGCTCTCCGGTGTGGCCAAAGGGCGGGTGTCCCACATCGTGCACCAGGGCCAGGGCTTCCACCAGGTCGGAATTCAGGCCGAGCGACTTGGCCACCGTGCGGCTGATCTGCGCCACCTCCAACGTGTGGGTCAGGCGGTTGCGGAAATGATCGGAGTAGCGCCGGGTGAAAACCTGCGTCTTGTTTTCCAGCCGGCGGAAGGCGCGGGAGTGAATAATCCGGTCACGGTCGCGCTCGTATTCGTTGCGGTAGGGATGCTCGGGCTCTGGGTATCGCCGCCCGTGCGTCTTGCAAACGGACATCGCGTAACTTGCCAAGCCGTGTTGGTCTTTGATCGCGGTCACCGACGCTCCGTCAAAAATGCGGGAACGTCTCGAATATATCACAGCCGCCTGTGGGACAGGTTTATGGGCGACGTGCCGCGCCTGGTTTCCTGCGGGGCTGAAAGGAATTCAGCGATCGGCTTCGATGCGCCTGCTTCCTTTGATATAATCCGACCCTCAAGGGGGGCGGACACCACGAGGCTCGGTATTCGATGACCAGGCCAGCCACGCTCCCACTCTCGCCGATTGGAGGGCCGTGCAGATGGTCAGAGACACGCTGGTTTGCTTACTGGCAGGAGGCGCTGGGGAGCGTCTTTATCCTCTCACGCGCGACCGCGCCAAACCCGCCGTCACCTTCGGTGGCATTTACCGCATCATCGACATCACCCTCTCCAACTGCATCAATTCCGACCTGCGCCGCATCTTCGTGCTGACCCAGTACAAAGCCCTTTCTCTCAACCGGCACATCCGCGAGGGCTGGAGCATGCTGGCCGGAGACCTGGGGGAATTCATCCAGATCCTGCCGCCTATGATGCGCGTCGGCGAGCACTGGTATCGCGGCACGGCGGACGCCATCTTTCAGAACATCTATTCCATCGGCAGCGAGCCTTGCAAGTACGTGCTGATCCTTTCCGGCGATCACGTTTATAAGATGAATTACCAGCTGATGCTCCAACGGCACATCGACGCCGGCGCGGACGCGACGGTGGGCATCATTGAAGTCGACGTGGCGGAAGCGTCGCGCTTCGGCGTGGTTGAGGTGGACTCCCAACATCGCATCGTCGGCTGGCAAGAGAAGCCTCCCAACCCCAAGCCCTCGCCGACCAATCCCAACAAGTGCTACGCCTCCATGGGAATTTACTGCTTCAACCGAGACGTTCTGATTGAGAGCAGCATAGCCGACGCCGAAGATCCCAACTCCAGCCACGACTTCGGCAAGAACATCATCCCCAAGCTGATTGAAAAGGGCCAAGTCTACGCTTACGACTTTGTGGACGAGAACCACAAAGAAGCGCAGTACTGGCGCGACATCGGAACCCTGGAGGCCTACTACGAAGCCAACATGGACTTGGTGTCCGTCTCGCCCGTCTTCAATCTCTACGATGCCTCCTGGCCCATCCGCACTTATCAGCGGCAGTACCCTCCAGCCAAATTCGTCTTCGCGGAGGAAGGCCGGCGCATGGGCATCGCCGCGGACTCCATGGTGTCCGCGGGATCGATCGTCTCCGGAGGGCGCGTCACGCGCTCCGTCGTTTCCCCCAACGTCCGCGTCAACAGCTATACGGACATCGAAGGCTCCATCCTCTTTTCCCACGTCAACGTGGGACGCTATTCGCGCATTCGCCGCGCCATCATCGACCGCCACATTGAAATCCCGGAGCATACAGAGATCGGGTACAACCTTGAGGAGGACCGCAAGAAATATCATGTGACCGATTCGGGGATCGTTGTCATCGTGCCCGAGCAGCGCATGTTCGAGGAGCCGGAATAGCTGGCGATTTTCCAGCGGACAATTTTCACTCGCTGCCCGACTGAGACAACCCATGAACTTGCGCTGCAGTGTCCGCCCGCGAACGCTGCGGCTGTTGCGATGAACTCCGGGGGTAACCTGCAGGGCCGGAGAGCGGGCCCTGCATCAAAAAGCCCGCTACTGGTTCTTTTCCAAGTCCTTCTGCAACGGAGACTTCACCAGCTTGTAGCCGGTGGGCATGGCAAACAGCGAGCTATCGACGGGGTCGGCGGAGTACGAAGTGACGCGGCTGGTAATTTCCATGAGCGAGGGCGCTTGGGCGCTTTGCCCGCTCTGGGTCTGTGAGGTTTGTTCCTGTTTGGGTTTATGGTTCTTGTGCCCGAAGCCTCCAAAGCCGCCAAACATGCCACCAATCGCCTTGGCGGCCGCTTCGCCCGGCGTTGCGGTCTCTTCGGAAGAACTGGAAGCTTGGCTCTGCTGGTTTCCAGCCGAACCCTGCGCGCCCGGTTGTCCCGCCGCTTCGAGGCTTATGACCTGGAGCATAGGCAGTCCTTGCGGAATCTTCCCGGACTTATAAAGCTCCACCATTGAGCGCGAAACGCGCGGTCCCATGCCAAAAGTCGTCGTCGGGCTCCAGTCCATGGCCACGGCCATCTTCTTATAGAGGGCCGTGACTTCTTCATAACCGCTCACCGAAGGCGCCACCCAGGAATCCACCGCGGTGGCATAGCTGCCGCTCTGAGTGCCTTGCTGGGCGCTTTGCGACTGATACACCATATCGATCTTCATCTTTACTTCATGGGTGGTCTGCCCCAGCAGCGTCTGGGTCTTGTCGGTAGGAGTGACTTCAAATTTGGGCGTGAAGGTGACCTTGGTGCCATTTTCCTTGGACTGCTTCCTCATCTCTTCGTTCATGCGCTCTTGCATCTTCTGCATGGCCTCGCGCATCTCCGCGAAGGTCATCACGCTGTAAGTGTGTTTCTTGGGGTTCACCTGAATAATGCGCTTGCCGTCGACGTCGATGATTTGATAGCTGCCGTCGGCTTCGTCCGTGCGCAGAAAGTCTCCCTTCACGTAGGTCGTGCTGACCGAGGGCTCTCGCATCCGCTTGCTGAACATCCCCATGGCGTGCACCATGCCGGCCATGGCCCCGCCGGTAATCTGGCTGCTGCGCGTGTATTTGAAGTCCGCGCGCCCCGCCCCCGGAATCAACAACACAAACATCGCTGCCGCGAGAATCGTCCTGGTTCTCATCGTTGCCTCCGCGCCCTGGTTGGACCCTAAATTGGCTACCTGATGGCAGTTATCGTAGCGCAGTTTGCGCAGCGAGGCAACACCGGTAGCCTGGGGAGGGCTATGGGGGCATGCGATTACCCCTAGAGCGTTTGTGAAACCCGTCGATAAGTTGTGGTAGCGCTCGGTTTAGATTTTTGAGGGAGGTTAAGGCATGGCAAGCCAAGAGGATATCAATGCTGCATGGGAACAGGCGAGCGCCGTGCCCGGCAAGGATCGGGACATCTGGCGCCGGGATGAGGAGGGCAACCTGATCCGGTATGGCTCCTACGGCACGCAGGAAGAATACGGTTGGGAGATTGAATATCGCCATCCCCTTTCCATGGGCGGGTCCGAAAGCTCGCAGAATCTCCGTGCCTTGCACTGGGCGGACAAACGGAAAAAATCGGAAAGTACTGTTTAGCCACCCTGATCCTCCAAAGCAATGGAACCGTGCCGGACAGGCGCGGCCCTCTCACAGCGGCACAAGGAAATTTTTCGCGAAATCTCTTGACGCCCTGTGATAAAATTTAAAGCGAGAGAGTACCTCCGATGCCAGTCGGAGGTTGGTGGGTTCGGCGAATAGGGGATCGCTTGAAATCTAAGATGGAGGCGTGTCCCTATGCAATTACAGAGCGTCCAATCAGCTCTGAAGTTTCAGCCTGTCCAGGATAGACTTTCCCCCTTTAATTGGCGAGTGGAAGCGATCAGCTCGAGAGGGAGCGATGTCTTTGTGGCGATATTCTACGGACCCCAAGCGCAACAGCGAGCGGAAGAATACGCCAAGTTTAAGAACAGCAGAAAACAATAATTACTTCGAGCCCCGCCCGGTCGCAGAAAGCACTGTGGTTGGTCGGGGGCCTCTGGGACCAAAGATTTCCCGACGGGGCGAGTGAACCAGCAACCGTAACTGCACGTCTGTCGACGCCTCCCTCTCCGCGCGGGCGAGGGCAGGTTTCACGGCAAGGCATAGTTGTGCGCTCGTTTTCTTGACTTCACTAGAGGAGCAGTCCCATAATCGGGAGTCAAGATATGCGAGAAGCGGTTATTATTGCCGCAGTCCGCACCGCAGTGGGCAAGTTCCAAGGTTCCCTTTCATCCCTTTCCGCCGTTGAACTGGGAGCTTGTGCCGTGCGCGAAGTTGTGCGCCGGGCGGGCGTCGACGCGGATCAGATCGACGAAGTCATCATGGGCAATGTGCTCTCCGCTGGCCTAGGACAGAACCCCGCGCGCCAGGCCGCCTTGCAGGGCGGCTTGAATCCCTCCGTGGCCGCCCTCACCATCAACAAAGTTTGCGGCTCCGGCTTGAAAGCCGTGGCGCTGGCCGCGCAGGGCATTGCCACGGGAAACACCGACCTGGTGGTGGCGGGCGGCATGGAGTCTATGAGCAACTCTCCCTACCTGCTGCCCGGGGCGCGCCAGGGCTTGCGTCTGGGTGACAAGACGCTGGTCGATTCGATGGTCCACGACGGCCTGTGGGACGCCTACGAAGATTTCCATATGGGCATGACCGCCGAGTTGGTGGCGGAGAAATACCATCTCTCCCGCGAGCGCCAGGATCAGTTCGCTCTGGAAAGCCATCGCCGCGCCGTGGACGCCACCCAGAACGGCAGATTCAAAGATGAGATCGTTCCGGTAACCGTGCCGGGCAAAAAGAAGGGTGAGCGCGTCGAGTTTTCGACGGACGAATCGCCGCGCGCGGACACTTCGCTTGAAAAACTGGCCAGCTTGAAACCGGTTTTCAAGCCCGGCGGCACGGTGACGGCCGGCAACGCTCCGGGAACCAATGACGGCGCGGCCGCGGTGCTAGTGGCGTCCGATGAAACCTCCGCAAAGCTGGGGTGCAAACCGCTGGCACGCATTGTGGGACAGGCGGTGAGCGGAATCGAGCCGCGCTGGGTGATGATGGCGCCGGTGGACGCGGTCCGGATGCTGCTCAAGAAAACTGGGTGGAAGCGCGAGGACGTGGAGCTCTTTGAGCTGAATGAAGCTTTTGCCGTGCAGGCCCTGGCGGTGATCCAGCAGCTCAGCCTGGACCCCGAAAAAACCAATGTGAACGGCGGCGCGGTGGCCATTGGACACCCCATTGGCGCTTCCGGGGCGCGCATTCTGGTGACCCTTCTTTATGAAATGCAACGCCGCAACATTCGGCGCGGCGTGGCAGCGCTTTGCCTGGGCGGTGGTAACGCCGTCGCCTTGGCCGTGGAAAGGGCCGCGCAGTAGGCAGATTGGCAAACCAGCGTCCGCCGCGCTGAGCCCCAACATGGCGTGTTATTCTGTGGCCGCTTTTCGGCTGAAGAATCTGCTTTTCAGAAATGGCCCGGCAAAAAGCAGATTCCTCGCTACGCTCGGAATGACGGAGTAAGGCGCTCGAATTCGCGCGACTGGAAAAGCGGAGGGATTTTTGGACATCAGCTTGGCGGCGGTTGTCGGCGCGGGAACCATGGGTCATGGCATCGCCCAGACGTTCCTCCGGCAGGGGTTTGCCGTGGCGCTCCACGACTCTTCGCCGGAGCGGCTGGCGCGCGGCACGGAGAACATTGCGCGTGGGCTGGCACGGGACGTAGAAAAGGGAAGGCTGACGGAAGAGGCCAAGCAAGCAGCCGTCAAGCGCCTCCAAACCACCGCCGAACTCGCTGAGCTGGCCTCTGCAGACTTGTTGATTGAGGCCGTGACAGAAGATTTTGAGATGAAGGCGGGAGTGTTCCGCGCGCTCGACGCTCTGTGCCGCCCGGAAACAATCTTTGCCTCGAATACTTCATCCATCTCCATCACGCGCCTGGCCGGCGTGACGCATCGCGCTCCGCGCTTTGTGGGAATGCACTTCTTTAACCCCGTGCCAGTGATGAAGCTGGTGGAGGTGGTGGCAGGGCTCAGCACCGCGGAGGAAACGGTGGAAGCCGTAGAGCAGGTCGCGGAGCAATTGGGCAAGACTCCCGTGCGCGTCCAGGATTCGCCCGGCTTTGTTTCAAACCGTGTCCTGATGCCGATGATTAATGAGGCGGTCTTCGCAGTGCAGGAGGGTGTTGCTGACCCCGCCGGAGTGGACGCCGTGATGAAGCTGGGCATGAACCACCCCATGGGACCGCTGGAGCTGGCCGACCTGATCGGCCTGGACGTCTGCCTGGATATTATGAAAGTGCTCCACCAGGGCTTTCACGATTCCAAGTACCGGCCTTGCCCGCTGCTGGAGAAGATGGTGCACGCGGGGCGGCTGGGCCGAAAATCGGGAAAAGGATTTTACGATTATGAGAAGAAATAGCCGCGGCCGAGGTTTGCCCGGCGCGGCGAAAAGTACCAACGACGGGGACGCGAACGACCTGCGGGAAAGCCGGGCCGCAGGCACCGCAGAAAGGGAGGAATCGAAAATGCCGGAAGAGCGTACGGAAAGAACCAAGGCCCTTGACGTGGCCATGACCCAGATCGAAAAACAGTTTGGAAAAGGCTCTATCATGCGCCTGGGCTCCAAAGAGGCGCTGGTTCCCGTGGACGTGATCCCCACCGGCGCTTTGTCGCTGGACGCAGCGCTGGGCATCGGAGGCGTGCCGCGGGGGCGCGTGGTGGAGGTTTACGGCCCGGAAGCGAGCGGCAAAACCACCATCGCCTTGCACCTGGTGGCGGAGGCGCAGCGCCGCGGCGGCATGGCGGCCTTTGTGGATGCCGAGCACGCGCTGGACGCCCAATACGCTCAAAGGTTGGGCGTGGACGTGGATAACCTTCTGGTTTCCCAGCCCGATTACGGCGAGCAGGCGCTCGAAATCGCCGAGGCCTTGGTGCGGTCGAACGCCATCGACGTGGTCGTGATCGATTCGGTGGCCGCGCTGGTTCCCCGGGCGGAGCTGGAAGGGGACATGGGCGATTCCATGCCCGGCCTTCAGGCCCGCCTGATGTCTCAGGCGCTGCGCAAACTGACGGCCATCGTCTCCAAATCCAAAACCTGCTTGGTCTTCATCAACCAGATCCGGGAGAAGATCGGCGTCATGTTCGGCAACCCGGAAACCACCACGGGAGGCCGGGCGCTCAAGTTCTATTCTTCCGTCCGCTTGGATATCCGGCGCATCGCCGCCATCAAGGATGCGGATCGCGTGGTAGGCAACCGTACCCGCGCCAAGGTGGTCAAAAACAAAATGGCCGCACCCTTCCGCGAGGCCGAGTTCGACATCCTTTACGGAGAAGGGATCTCGAAGGAGGGGGACCTGATCGACGTGGCCGTCGGATTGAACTTGCTTGAAAAGAGCGGGTCATGGTATTCCTTCGGAGGAGAGCGCATTGGACAGGGGCGCGAGAACACGCGCCGCTTCCTGCGTGAGAATGGCGATATTGCCAAGAAGATTGAAGTAGAGGCCCGGAAGGCGCTCAACCTGCCTTCCGGGGAGGAACCCAGGCCCGCCGAAGCCGGTACGGCGCGCGGGAAGAAGCAAGCTTAAGGTTCAGAGCCGCCATCCGCGGAATGGCTGGTAAGAATTGCGCGGATGAATGCGGGCGATGAAAGACGCCGGGGCTGCACGCAGCCATGCCGGAGGAGCCGACCCAGGGTTGATCAAGAAAATCGCTGTAGTTGCTCTTCTCTTATTCTGCTCTTTGGGGTTTGAGTTTCTTCCCGGCGGAACTCTTGCCATCGCATCCGCCGCCCCGCCCGCCGTGTCTCACCGCCGTCGGCGCGTTATCCGCCACTCCCGGCGCCATAAGCGTCATCGCCGCCGCCACCGTCGTGTCTATAATCCCTGGAGTGTCAGCTCCCACGACAGCAATCCGGGCGCAGGCGACGTTACGGCAGGGGAAGATCCTGCCATCCGGCGGGCCGCTGTCGCAGCGCTGGGGAACTGGAACGGCGCCATCGTGGTGGTCGACCCCGGCAACGGGCGCATCCTGACCATCGTCAACCAAAAGCTGGCGATCAGCAGCGCCTTCCGTCCCTGCTCCACTTTCAAGCCCATCGTGGCGCTCGCGGCGCTCAATCTTGGCGTGATTTCCCCCACGACGCGCTTGCGCGTGGGCCGCCGCTGGCACATCGACCTGACCGAAGCCCTGGCGCACTCCAATAATCAATTCTTCTTCCGGCTGGGAGAAAAACTCGGTTTCCGCACCCTGGCCAGCTACGCCCAGGATTTCGGTTTGGGGGACAAGGCCGGTTGGGACATCCCGGAAGAAACCCCCGGAGAATTTCCCAACGTACCGCCCTCCGGCGGCGTGGGAAATCTGGCCTACCTGGGGGAGGGCATTGAGGTCACTCCCCTGCAAATGGCGGCCGTGGTTTCCGCCTTTGCCAACGGCGGCACGCTCTATTACCTTCAGTTTCCACGGACGCCCGAGGAGATTGAAAACTTCCAGCCGCGCGTGCGCCGCCGCTTGGCCCACCTCTCCGCGCACATGCCGGAGGTGCGGGTTGGGATGGCCGCCGCGGTCCGCTACGGCACAGCGCGCCTGGCCAATGGTCCGGGAACGGATATCCTGGGGAAAACGGGAACTTGCAGCGAGGATGGAGCGCGGCTGGGGTGGTTTGATTCGTATTCGGCTGACCAGCCTAAGTACGTTGTGGTGGTTCTGTTGCGCGGCGGAAGGCCCATGTTCGGGCCGCACGCAGCGGAAATCGCCGGGCGGTTTTACCAGGTCCTAAAGGAAACCGGGCATCCGGAAATCCAGGCCAGCGGGAGGGAACCCGCCGGCCTGATCTCACCGTTGCCTTAGCAGTACTCCGGGGATTCTTCCCGGGAGCGCCGTCGCCCTTACCGCTCGATATTGCCCGAGTGCAGGCCGCATTCTTTCTTGGTTTGCTCTTCCCACCACCAGCGCCCTTCGCGCTCGTGCTGTCCCGGCGGGACGGTTCGAGTGCAAGGCTCGCAGCCAATTGAAACAAAGCCCCGCTCGTGCAGCGAATTGTAAGGGACATTGTTTTCCCGGATGTAACTCCAGACTTGGCGGGAACTCCAATTAGCCAGAGGATTGAATTTCACCAGATGGTGGTCGGGGGAGGAGAAAACGGGATCGGTTTCAACAACCGCCACCTGGGCGCGTGTGGAAGGGCTTTGGTCGCGCCGCTGGCCCGTCACCCAGGCATCCAGTGGCTTCAGCGCCCGGCGCAACGGCTCCACCTTGCGGACGCCGCAGCATTCCTTGTGGCCGTCTTTATAAAATGAGAAGAGCCCCTTCGCCTTCACCAGTTCCGCCACCGCGTCGGATTGCGGAAAGAAGATCTCGATCGGGATGCCGTAATGCTCCCGGACTTTTTCGATGAACTGATAGGTTTCGGGGTGCAGCCGGCCCGTGTCGAGCGAGAAAACGGTGAACTTGCCGCCCGACTTCGCCGCCATGTCTACCAGCACCACGTCTTCCGCGCCGCTAAAGCTAATCGCAATGTTGGGAGAATAATTCTCCAGCGCGAACGCCAGGATCTCGCGCGGGTCCTGCTCCGCGAAGGATTTCGCCACTTCAGGAATCGCTACAGTTTCAAGTCCCATAATTTAGGTTCACCTTTTCTATTGTGTAGTGTTCCGGAAGGCGCTTGCCAGCCTTAGCCCATCAGCAGGCGCGCTCCCAGGGAAAAATAAAGAATACTGAAAAGCCACGTAAAAACACGTTCAGGGATCCGCCGTGACAGCCGGCTGCCGATGATGACGCCCGGCACCTCGCCGGCCAGCAGCAGCAGGAAAAGATGCGTGTCAAAATTTCCCATCTCCCAGTGGAGCGACCCCGCAAGCGCCGTGGTCACCAACCCGAAGAGAATGTCCGTGCCCACCAAGCTCCCGAGCGGCAGCGGTACCAGCACCAGCAGGGCGATCATCAGCAAGCTGCCGCTGCCCACTGAGGTCATAGAAACCAGGAAGCCCACGATGGCGCCCACGCAGGCCAGCTTCCAACCACCCCGCGCAAAGCCGGAAGTCTCACCTTCCGCGCCAAGCTGCTTCCTGCCGCGCAGGAAGGGAAGAAAGACCGAGACGCCAAAAAGCGTGAAACCCAGCAGAACCTTGAGGGCGTGGTCCAGTTCTCCTAAAGACATGCGGCTCTCCAGGAAGTGGATGAACACAATGCCCCCCAGAGTCCCCGGAACGCTTCCCGCCAGCAAATAGCCCGCCAGGTCCCAGCGGACCTGGTCCATCTTGCGATGCTCAAAAACTCCCGCCAGCTTGGTCACGGCCCCGCTCATCAGGTCGGTGCCGATTACCGTCAAGGTGTGGAAAGGCGTGACAATAAGAAGCAGCGGCGTCAGGATGACCCCCGCGCCGGTCCCCGTCAGCCCCACCAGAATGCCGGTAATGAAAGCCAGCAACGTTACGATCATTAAGCTCCCCGTTGAAGAACCGTGTCGCTGAATGCTTTGTGAAGCACCGCAGCAACTTCAGGCCGTTTAAATACCGCCGGCAGTTGCCCGCCTTCGGGGAGCACTTTCCGGACCGGCGTGCCGCTCAGGAAAACACGCGACTCTTTGCTATGTCCGCAGGTCTTGGGTGACGCCATTCCGGCGCAATCCCGGCAGTAAAAAGAGTGTTCAAAGAAGAGCGGCGCAATGCCCAGCTTGTCCGCGTCGAACTTGCTGAAGATCTTTTGGGCGTCATAAGACCCGTAGTAGCTACCAACACCCGCGTGATCGCGGCCGACGATGAAATGCGTGCAGCCAAAATTCTTGCGGATCAGAGCGTGGAAAATCGCTTCGCGGGGGCCCGCGTAGCGCATGGAAGCGGGATTCAGAGCCAAAACCACACGGTCCTGCGGGAAGTAGTTCTCAAGCAAAACCTCGTAGCATCGTAAGCGAACTTCCAGGCTCAAGTCATCCGACTTGGTTTCACCGGCGATGGGGTGCAGGAGCAAGCCGTCGACAATCTCCAGCGCGGACTTCTGGATGTATTCATGTGCGCGATGGACGGGATTCCGGGTCTGGAAACCCACCACGGTGTTCCAGGAACGCTCCTCAAAGATGCGCCGCGTGTCGGCCGGGTCCAAACGGTACTTCGAATGGACGTCCTCGTTGGGCCGCCGGAAAACTTCCACCTTGCCGCCCACCAGCCAATCGCCCCGAGAAGCAACGTATCGCGCCCCGGGGTGATCGTCATTGGCGGTAAGAAAAACGGCCAGGGACTCCGCTTCGCGGTCATACGGGAAGATGTCCGTAATCTCCAGGACCGCCAGCCGCTTACCGTCCGCGTCCGCCAGGGCGATGCGCGCCGTGTTCTTAAGGCTTTCGGCCTTTTCCTGCGTTACCGCCAGGGTGACCGGCAGCGTCCAGGGCAGCCCGTTCGCCAAGTGCATCTTGCTGACAACGGACGTATAGTCCTCGCGGCCCATAAAGCCCTCCAGCGGACTGAAGGCCCCAATGGCCAGCATTTCCAGGTCTGAAATTTCAAACGGGTTCAGTTCAACCACGGGTAGCTCAGCGGCGGCGGCCTCCAGTTCACGGGCCTTTTCGCCCTTCACCAACCGGTCAATCAGTTTCCCACCATGCGGTTCGATCATTTCCTCTTCTCTTCCTCCCAGGTACGAGTCAACGGCCCATGCCACGGAAATTCCGGCGGCCTAAAAATAAAAACGCCCGCCGACGTTGTTTCCGTCAGCGGGCGTCCGTGATAATTGCTTATTGGCGTTTGATTTACAAGTCGTTAATCTTTAGCCACACGGCGCCCCCTAACGGATCCCGTACAACAACACATACAACAGATCCGTTCTGCGCCTGTGAGGTTTACCGACTTGGAAATCGCCCCTGCCATATGATATTTGGTGAGTTTACCAGTCCCAACCCTCCCCTGTCAATAGGGTTCTGAAGGATGCAAGTGGCAAGGAGCGTCGTTCGCCCACAAGATTATAAGTCTAAGATAATAAAGGTGAAAAACCCACCAGGGCACCATCTGAACGGCGCCTCAGGGCGCTTCACTACCAGGCTTCCGGCCCCAAGCAACCTCTTCCTCCCCATCCCGCGGGGTCATTTACCCCAGCCCGTCATTAACATTTCACGTCCGCGTAATATGAGCTTAACCTTCTCTGCATATCATCCTGGCTCGGGTTAAACATAGAGGGGCATTGTCCTTAAGCTTTTCGTTCTTTCATACGGGGGCTTTGCTACATATCTTTCAGCAATCCTTAAAAACCCTTGCGGAACTTGGCAGGGGTGCACTTGGGCGCCCGACCCCGGGGGAAACAAACGTTCAAGCGGCTTCCTGACCGTCAGCGCCATGATTGAACCGGGTCCATCGCTGCCACGCGGCGCGTGGTGAACTCACCAGGCAGCATTTCTCTATCTCTCTGTCTTTCACCCCATCTTCATAACTCTAATTTGAGGAGGATTGTTGTGTACCTTAGAAAATTATTTCAACTCTGCGCAATCGTTGCCGCCAGCGCGATAGCGGCTTGGGCATTGCCCCCGGGCACCATTCGAGGACGGGTGGTTGATCCCTCGGGTGGCTCGGTTGGCGGGGCCAGCGTCATGGTAACAAACACTACAACCGGCGCCACCGTCGCCCGGGCGATAACCCACTCGGACGGGAATTTTGAAGTCCACGGGCTGCCGGCCCTGCCCTACATGGTGACCGTGGTGAAGCCCGGTTTCGAAGCGGTCAGCAAACAAGTCACGTTGGAATCCGGACAGACCACGGTCGTCAACGCCAAGCTGCTGGTCAAAAGCATGGTGCAAACCGTGGAAGTTGAAGCCACGGCGCCGGGCGCGACCGCCGTCCCGACGCAGCAAGACGTCTTCAAGTCGCATCAAACCCTTCGCGTTCTGACCCGCAAACAGATGGACGCGGCCGGACCGCTGGCGGGTGCAGGGCAAATCGTCACTCAGGCGCCGGGCGCCAATGTGGTCAGCTATGGGAACACGGGTGGAACCAAGTCCACCATCATGCTGAACGGCATTAACCAGGGCTGGGGCGGCTACGGCGGGTACAACTATCCTGGCTCGCTGGGCGTCACGCTGGACGGCATCCCCATTGTGGACGCGGGCAGCGGCTTGTGGCCCTCAGCTTCGCTTCCTCAAAACGGCATGTTTCAGAACGTGAACGTTGTTTACGGACCGGGCGATCCGGTCGACCGCTGGTATACGAATGTTGGCGGCTCCTTTAACTTCGTTCCCATGGAGCCCACCGCCAAAGCGCACATGGACGGGACCATCAGCTTCGGCAGTTACGCCCAGAAGAACATCGAACTCAACTTGTACACCGGCGATTATCACGGCTGGTCCACGGTGGTTTCCGGCGGCATGGGGAAGGGCGACAACTTTCGCCATGCGGCAGATGGTTTTAACAGTCCCGATAAGAACGGCGCGATCTTCGCCAAGACGTCCAAATCCTTCACCTCGGGAGCTTTTTCATACGGGGGTTACTATGCCAGGAGCGGCGGCTATCGGGCACAAATCATTCCTACGACCAACGTCCCGGGTCTCACTGTCGATGGGCTTGACGTCACCGGCTCGCAGATTTACAGCCAGCCGACTTCCGGGTTCTACAGCACTTTGCCCTACAGCAGCTACAACAAGTACGACGTCAATGAGTTGGGCGTGATCTACGCCAAGGAAACTTTCCTGCTGGACAACTCGACGGCCGCCGAGAACGATACCTGGTTCACGCACGAGTTCCGCCTTCACGAGCGCAACAACGATGTTTACGCTTTCCCCACGCCGGGCCAGTTCAATGAGTGGAACAACCCGCACCACAACACGGTCGGCGACCGCTTCGTCATCACCAAGACGTTCCGTTGGAACAAGGTCTCGGCGGGCGGTTATTTCCTACATGACATCTACAACTCTCGGAACAATTTCTTCACTCCGGCGCTGGGCGGAAGCGGACCCAAGCAGATCGCGAATGTGGGTGGCAAGATCCGCTCCTCGTACTTTATCCAGGATAACTACGCGTTCTTCCTCCAGGATAACGTTCATCCGGTACGCTGGCTGCGCATCACGCCGGGCGTGCGCTTTGTCCGATTCTCGACTGGGTATCATTCCGGCACGCTGCAGGACTTCCAGTACACGGTAGATCCGTCGGTCTACTTGAGCACCCGCTGTTCCCTGGATCCGAGTTTCACAAATCCGAACCTGGAACAAGCGGACCCGTCCCTCTGGATTACCGACCAAGGCTCCGAGTGCGCCTCCCACGCGGCCCGCACCGCCCTCGAACCCTCCATCAACGCCGCGGTCGAGCCGCTGAAATGGCTGTCATTGTACGGCGGCTACTCCAGGGTCGACCGTTCGCCCTCGCTCGGCGGAGGAGGAGGGATGTTCCAAAGCCTCAATCCCGTCACAAATTACCTTCTCGCCACCGCGGATTATTACCAGGTCGGCTTCAAGGTCCACAAGTCACATCTCGCTTCCATGAAAAATGTCTTGTTCGGCGCTGCTTACTACCACCTGAAGTATGCCAACGAGCAGTTGGGCGTTGAGCTGGGAAACGGCAACTTCATCAACACCAGCGGTAGCTCGCACTATCAGGGCGTCAACGCGTACTTCGACTTAAACCCGATGTCCAACTTGCACCTCTTTACTAACTTGAATGGAGAATCGGCGACGTTCGACCAGTTCTATAGCGGAAGCGAAACCTTCCAAGGGCTGCCTGTGTCTTACGTTCCCGCGGAAACCTTGAATACGGGTGGCTACTTCGACTTCCAACGCGGTGACCGGACGATCGTCGAGCCGAAGCTTTGGTTCAACTTCATCGGCTCGCAGCACATCTTCGACAATTGCGGATTGGTTAACGGAGCTTGCACCACGGCACTGCCAAGCCATCAGACGATGCCTTCCTACGAGACGGTCAACCTTTCGTTCACCGTCCCTTACAAGTTCCTCAGCTTCGAGGTCAACATGCTCAACCTGTTCGACAAACAATACAATATGTATGAATACGTTTCCTCCGGCGGATACTATGGGACTTCCACCGGTGGTTACACATTCGCTTATCCCGGAGCCCCCTTCACGG
>JBJKQF010000099.1:0-6873 GCA_046705545.1 Terriglobia bacterium | reverse complement strand
CGGCAGGGAACCACGGCATGTCCTCCAGGGCAGGAAAGGCACCGCGCTCTCCGCGAGCCGCGCGGCAGGGAATGGGTCCGTGCGAGATCAACGTATATACCCCGCGCGGGGCAAAGGCAAGGAAGTTACGCCAGCCATTGTGCTAAATCAGGGCGGCACGGAAAGGAATGGACAGCCGATCATGCTGCTCCTGAAACGATCCTGTTGGCTGTTTTTAGCTTCCGCGCTCGCGGCCCCAGCGCATCACGCAGTGCACATTGACCTCAGCACGTTTTACTCAGGCTCGCAATTCGCTCATATATGTATGTGGCAGTCATCTACTCGGCGTGTGCTAGCGAATACACTTCTATTTGGGGGCTGCCATAGCCCTTGATCCGAGGATCTACATATAAGAATTTCCCGTCGGGCGAAAAAGCAAAGGCGGGCGGTGACGACAGTTCCGTGTTGTGCGTTTTTTCCTCATGCTCAAAGGCAACCTTGCCCGTGGCTGTATCCAGGACGACAAAGCGAAACTTTCTGTCATAGCCGTACACGTCGTTCCAAAACACCCCGAGAGACCACTTGGTTGAGTTTGCGTCAGCCACGAGGTACCCGCCATCCGGCGACACAACCAGATTACCTTTAAGCTTGCCCTGACCTTTCTCGAATTTACGCACAAGCTTCCCATCAAGGACCGAGAACACCCGAATAGCCCACCCTCGCGCCGGAGGAATCGGGTACCAACTGGCGCAATAAATTAACTTCCCGTCCGCGCTAAACGCAATGCTGCTTTCTCGATCACCGCTGAAAAATTTGAGGCGGGTCCTTCCAGTCTTTGCATCAACCAATGCTACATCTGGGAGCGTAGACTCTGGCTGACCACGGTGCAATGGCACGCAGTTCTTGAGGTCATTGCCGAAAACGCCCGAGTAAAGCACTGCCACCGTATTCCCATCCGGGGACCACGCCAAATCTTTCACGAACCGGTCCATTCGCCAACTGGCATAGGGGGCGTTCCACTCAGACCGAAGTAGGAAGACCCGAGGCCACTTCCCAAAGTTGAAGGCCACTGCTATCAAGCCGGTGTACTTGTACCGCGCTAGGACTGCGCCGTTTACATATGACCATGCACCTTGCCTTTCGTTCAAATACGGGGAGCCCCGGTCAACCAGGTCTGGGGTGCACAGAACCCTACGAAAAGTTCCCCGCCGACCGTCGATGACAATTAAATAGGGCTTTACCAGTCCGCCACCGAACCGTCTCTGTGGAAGTAGGGCATCACCACTTCAGGCTGGAACGGATGCTTGGCCGCTTCCTTCTCATTGACGTCGATGCCGAGTCCCGGCGCGGTCGGCGCGTGTGAGATGCCGCCTTCCATCTGGATCGGTTCCGTCACTACGTCGTTGCGCCACGGCACGTCCTTGCGGACGACTTCCTGGATCAGATAGTTGGGGACGGCAAAGCCCACGTGAAGGGAAGCCGCAGTGCTGATCGGTCCTTGCGGATTGTGGCAGGCGACGCTGATGCCGTACGTTTCCGCCATCGCCGCGATGCGCCGCGCCTCACTGATGCCGCCGCAGTGGGAAACGTCCGGTTGAATCACCGAGCACGCGCGCTTTTCGAGCAGCTCGCGGAACTCCCAGCGGCCCACCAATCTTTCTCCTGTGGCGATCGGGAAAGGCAACGCGCGCGCCACTTCCACCAGCGCGTCGATGTGCTCGGGCCAGCAGGGTTCTTCGTACCAGTAGAGGTTATAGTCCGCGAGCATGCGGCCAAACTGGATGCCCGCGGCCGCCGTGGTGCGCGCGTGGAGGTCGAGCATGATGTCAATCTTGTCGCCCACGGCGTTGCGCATCGCTTCCACGCAGCGCGCCGAATACTTCAGCACGTCTGCGCTTTCGATCAACTCGCTCACCGGTATCGGCATGGCCTTGACCGCGGTGAATCCTTTGTCCACACTCTCGCGGATCAGCGTTGCGAACGCTTCCGGACCGCCGGTCTTGTACATGCCTTCAAGCGAGCCGCCGCCCAGGTGATCGTAAAAGCGCAGCGTATCCCGCACCGGCCCGCCCAGCAACTCGCAAACGGGCTTGCCGACTTCCTTGCCCTTGATGTCCCACAACGCCTGGTCGATGCCGCTGAGCGCCGTGAAATTGGTGACGCCGCCCCGCCAGAAATATTGCCGGTGCATCATCTGCCAGAGGTGTTCAATGCGGCGCGGGTCCTGGCCGATCAGCAGCACGGCCAAATCTTCCACGGCGCCCACAACGCCTTTGGTTTTCCATTCCAACGTCGCTTCGCCCCAGCCGTAAAGTCCCGGCTGGTCGGTTTCCACCTTGACGAAAATCCAGTTGCGCATCCGCGCGTTCACAATGGTGGAGGAGATCTTGGTGATTTTCATAAGAACGGTTCCTCGATTTCTTGACGGTCAGGCGCTTGCGTTCGCAAGTTGCGCGCGCCCGGAGTTCCTCTTCAGAGTATTTGCACTCTTCGGTATCACGGCCACAATTTGTGAAGAGGATGACGCTCTAATATACAGTAAAACCCTTCTTCAGAAAACGGCCACTTACCCAGAGAAACAACACCCGCAATTGTGCGGCGTAGGGCGATAGCGAAGCGGCATTTTAGATCGATGATTTCCGCTTACTCCAACCACACCACCTGATAAGGGGCGAGCGCTGCCGTTTCGCCGATCGTCGCTCCGGAGATTCTGTCGTTCGCGGCTTTGCTCAATCGAAAGGCTTGTGGTTTGCCAGTGGTGTTAATGATGAACAGGCTGCAATCTGAGCGAGGAACCGCCAGCACGCCAATGGGAAGCGGCGCGGCCAAAGAAGTGTTTCGGAGGGGAACGATTGCCTGCAAAAGCCGCAGCAGACTTTCATCGGCAGGCCAGAAAGCAAGCTTAACGACGGAACCCTTGCCGATTCTATTCAACGTAGCGGCCGGCCTCCCATCTAGAATCCGCTGCGCACTCCTGAACCTGGCGATCACCACAGCGCGATCGCTCACCTCCAGAATTTCGCAGTAGCCCTCCAGCCCCACCGGCGAAGGTCCCTTCATGCCTTCGCCCTGCCATTCTACTTCCAGGCCTTTGCCGCCTCTATGCTCCGGAGATCCTATCCAGCGAATGGTGCGTACGAGTCCGCCGGCAAGCTTGCTAAGATTTGCGGCGAACCCATCCCCGCGGAAAATACCATCGCCATCCATGTAAGCTGTGAAAGGGGTAATCACAACGATCCCTCCGCCCTGGACAAAACGTTCGAGGGCGGGGGAGATCTGCGGATTGTCCAGGGTGGTTGCAGCTGGTATCAAGACCAGAGAATACTTCTGTAAGTTCGCGGTATCTCCGGCGGAAGCCAGGTTCATGCTGTCCACACCAACACCCAGCCGGTGCAGAGCGTCAAAGGTTTCGGGCAACACTGAGAGGCTCGTCTTGATATGTGGATAGACTTCTAAGGCGGCGCGCTGATCGAAGTCGGTGAGAACCACCGCGCTTGCCTGCACGGGATTCTCGATCAAGTGAGCGCCCCACTTCTGAAAGAACTCGCCCTCTTCCACCGCCCAGGAAAAATCAGGTTCCGGATGGCCGGACCAGTCGAGGAGTCCGCCCCACTGCGGCCAGTGCCCACCACGCCAGCGGTTGCCGCTCCAGTAGAGCAGCGCCGAACTGCCAAACGCCGCTGCTTGAATTCCCCACATGAGAAATTGCTCGCGCACCGGCGCGGGTTCTGAAATATAAGTCTGCCCCGTCGCTCCGAAGCGGTTTTCGGTGGTGATGAAATGTCCCTTCCGGTAAACCGAGCGGTGCATGTCCTGATGCCAGGCGAGGTTCGCCCAATACTCGGGGCTGTCGGCGGTGCGCTGGTAGTAATTCAGTCCCGCAACGGTCATGAACTCCCCCGCTTTGGGATCGTCCGCGATGGCAGCCCACACGGTGTTCCAATCGGTCAGGATGGGCTGGTTGACTCCGGCTTCCCGCAGGGTCCGAGCCTGCTCCGCCATGAAATCCAAAATAACGTCGCGGCGGAAATGAAAGTGAGCGAGAGATAGCGCCGGCAGCTTGCGGCGCGCGTCCGTGCTGCCGGCGAGTTCGAGCACGATGTTCTCCTCGCCTAATCGCGGCTGCGGCACTTCATCGAAAGAGCCGATCTTCATCCCCCAACTCACCAAGTCAAGCCGCCGGTTAAATTCCTGCGGAGTGTGGTAAGTCCTCCGGAGCCATTCCTGCCAAGCCCGCTCGCAAGCCGGGTTGTAGCAAACCGCCCAGACCATGGACTCGATCTCGTTGTCGAGTTGCCAGCCGATAACGGCGGGATGATCCTTGAACGCGCGGCCCAGCGCCGCGATGTAGCTGCGGCAGGCCTGGCGGTATAAGGGATGATTCAGGCAGGCGCACTTGCGGCTCATGGGATCGCCGGAATAACCAGGCGCTGGCTGGAGAAGAACTTCCGGATGCTTTCCCACCAGCCACTGCGGGGGAATGTACGACGAAGTTCCCAGGAACGCCTGCATCTTTCGGCTCGCCAGGTCATCCAGAAAATCCCGCAGCCATCCGAATTCGAATTGGCCGGGCGTGGTTTCGAGATTTCCCCAGGAGGACTCGGAAACCCGCACCACGTTCATGTGAGCGCTCTCGAAGTGGTCGAGCATCTTGTTCCACTCTTCGCGCGTCTTCAATTGCGGATAGACGCTGGCCCCAAACAGAAAAGCGGCGGGACCGCTCTTTGTCCGTTCCGCAGAGTCCTCCTCATGCGAACTGCCTGCTTGAGGCGAGGCTTCTATGCGGCCGGCGGGAAAGGTGGCGAGGGTGCTTCCCAGAACCAACTTGCCGCTTTGACTGAGGAATTCTCTTCGCGATGATCCATGCGTTCTCTTCATGTTGGCTGTTCTCCTCAAAGACCTTCGGTCCGACGGTGAAGTCGTCAGCGCCCGCGTTTGATAAAGAACATAGATGGCCGTCCTCGTGAAGTCAATCCACGATGCACTGGGCCAAATTTCATGTATCCCTTCCCGTAGCTTGAAAGAGGCAAACACGGATCGTTTTGGGTGTGGTCATCGCGGCCTTGAAATTCCAAGAACTTCCTGTTACGGGGTGTTATCTTTATGGCGTTTTAATTCCCAGGGGCACGGCTTTGCAACAAGACGGTGGCGCTACGGGGAAGCTATTCTCCGGCGGCCTTGCGGGACAAGTGGAAGTTGGAATTTGGTGAAGGAGGGGGAAGATCATGACTCTTCAGTTTTCACGGCGGAATTTTTTGCAGACTGCAGCCGGAGCCCTCAGCATCAGTCGCGCGGATTTGCGAGGTTTTGCCGGATCGGGAGATGCCGGGGCAGAAAGCGCTAAGGTAGGTACCACACTTCACGAACTCAAGGGAATCGGAAAGCTCTTCCCAACGGGCTTGCAGCCGTTCGAGTGGCGTGGATTCCAAGCCGCGGGTTATTCCGTCCCGGTAACCGGAATCGTTTACCGGCAGGTGCGAGCTTCCTGGGATATCTTCGGGGCCGGCGCGCGGCCGCGGCCCGTGTCCGGTGTGCCCTTGGGCGGCGTGGATACCGGTGCGCTCTACGTTGAGGCTTCCGGCGCCCTCGGCTACACGTCCATCTTCAACCATTATTCCCCGCAAGGGGGCCCGTTAAATACGCCGTATTTGGGGATTGGCATGGAAGGGAAGGTGTGGGTCCTCACCAGCGGCCGGGCCAAGAACTACGCCGGAGACAACCGGCCGAGTTTAGGCCCTCCCATGGCCTTCTGGTCCACGCCGGGCGTCGAGATGGTGGACGGGGTTGACTACTGGGGGCACTATCCGATTGCCGACACTCAGTTCCAAAGCGATGCTCCCGTCTCTGTGGCGGTGCGGGCGTGGGCGCCCTTCATTCCGGGAGACTCCAAGACTTCCAACACGCCCGGAGCAGTCTTTGAAATTCACTTGGCGAATCCAACTTCAAAGCGCCAATCCGGGACTCTAGCTTTCAGTTTTCCGGGTTTTAGCGACCACAAGAGCAAGAACACTATGATCGGGTTCAAGGGCCTCTCCACGGACCCCGTCCTTCCGGCTCCGGCGGTGGAGCGGCGCAGCGCGCCCGAGGGTCTGCACGGCATGTGGGTGGAAGACAAAAACTGGGGAATGGGCTACGTGCTTGGAGTTCTGGAAGAAAACCAAGTGAGGATGGGTGGCGCGCTAGGCGTGGATGGAACGAAGTGGGCCAAAATCCAAACCGAACTGCCGGACATTTCACCTGAGTCAGGCGACGACGGCGGCTCGTCTCTGGCGATCGACTTCAGCCTGGAGCCTGGCGATGCGAAAGTGATGCGGTTCATTCTGGCCTGGTACGCGCCGGAGTGGGAAGGGAACGGCAATCCCGGGACGGGTGGAAAAATTGTGTACACCACGGACCTTGCCAACTACCACGATGGCCGCGTCGATCCACACGGCGGTCCGGCGACCACCGGCAAGCGTTACACGCACATGTACGCCAAGCGATTTGCAGACGCGGGAGAGGTAGCGAGCTTCCTGGTTCGCAACCACGCCGGCTTGCTCCAGAGGGTGATCGCCTGGCAGTCCGTGCTTTACAGCGAGGAAAGCCTTCCCGACTTTCTGCGGGATGTGCTGATCAATGCATTTTACTATTTTGGTCCCTGCAGTGTTTGGGCACAGGCCAAACCTCCCATCGGGGATTGGTGCAAGCCCGAGGACGGCGTCTTCGGCCTGTCGGAAGCGCCGCGCTCCTGCCCGCACATGTCCACCACGGAGAATTTGGCGCTGGGTGGCCCTTTCTTGTCGATGTTCTTTCCGGACCTGGCGCTCTCCGGACTGAAGGCCCTGCGGGCGGCGCAAGGTAAAGACGGCAACATCCCAACCGTGATTGGCATGTGGATGGACGTCGCGAAGCCGC
>JBJKQF010000098.1:0-3438 GCA_046705545.1 Terriglobia bacterium | reverse complement strand
GCAAGAGCCCGGGCGTATGAGCCGGGCGAAGCTTTGACGTGCCCCGCCAGCTCGAAAATCATTTTCAAATCAGCGGCGTTCAGATTCTGGTCCGCCACCAAATTCTGCACACTGAGTTGTTCCTGTTTTTCCATAGTGATTGCCGGTGTCATGCGTGCACCTCCTTCTGCATGCTTGAGAGAGAAACCAAAATCGGTCGAAGTGCCGCGATTAGTTGGTCGACGTGATGCCGCTCAATGATGAGCGGGGGAAGAAATCTCAAAACCTTTTCCTGAGTGCAATTGAATATGAAGCCGGCCTCCAGTCCTCTGCGGACGGCTTCCTTGCCCGGCACGGCAAGCTCGGCGGCCAGCATGAGTCCCTGCCCGCGAACCTCGCGAATGACGGGAAGTTCCTTTTGAAGCGACAAGAGCTGAGAGCGGAAATACGAGCCCACCTCGCGGACATGCTCCAGAAACTCCGACCGCTCCAGGATTTCGATGAATTTCAAAGCCAGCCGGCACTGCAATGGCCCCCCTCCAAAGGTGGAGCCGTGCATGCCGGGATGGAAGGTTTGGGCAACTGCATCGCGCGCCACAACGGCCGCCAGCGGCAGCCCCGCCGCCAAAGGTTTGGCGACCAGCACGACGTCCGGCTGGAGCCCGAAGCGCTGATAGGCAAAAAAGTTTCCGGTACGTCCCAGACCGCACTGAATTTCATCGCAAATGAACAAGGCTCCATGCTTGCGGCAGAGTTCCTGGCCGGCCTTTAGAAACTTTTCGTCCAGTTCCACCACGCCGCCCTCGCCCTGGATTACTTCCACCAGCAGAGCGGCGACGCGCGGAGAGAAATTAGAGTTCAAATGGGCAATGTCACCCTGGCGGACGAACTTGACGCCGGGAGGCAAGGGCTCGAATGGCTTGCGATATTTCTCCGGCCAGGTAGCAGAAAGCGCGCCCATGGTGCGTCCATGGAAGGAATTCTCAACAGCCAGGAGTTCGACGCGCTCCGGAGATTTCTGGCGGCCGTAGGCGCGGGCCAACTTCAAAGCGCCCTCCACGGCTTCCGTGCCGGTATTGGCAAAGAAGACGCGGTCGAGGCCCGTGAGCAGCGCCAGCTTATCGGCCAGGGGCGCCTGGAAGCGGTGGTAGACCAGGTTTGAGACGTGCAGCAGGCTTTCCGACGGATCGCGCAGCGCCTCCAGGATTTCCGGGTCAGAGTAGCCGAGCGCGTTGACACCCAGCCCAGCCAGGAAATCCAGGTACTTGTTTCCCTGATCATCGTAGAGGTAGCAGCCTTCGCCGCGCACTGCCAGGAAGGGCAGCCGGTCGTAGGTCGGAACCAGCCTCTTCTTTTCGAGTTCAGATACCTGTTGGTAATTCATGCCGCGTTCACGATCCTAGTTCCCACGCTCTCCCTTTGGATGACAGTTCTCAGCAAAGAGTTTGGTGTGTCCGGAGAAAGAATGTCGATTTCCTGGACGCCCTGCCGAAGTGTGCGAGCGCAAGAGCGCAGTTTGGCAACCATCCCGTCGCGAACCGTCCCTTTCTGTATCAAGCTTTGAATATCCTTCAATCGAACCAGGGGCAGCACCTTCTGATCGGTATCCCACACGCCGCCGGACTCGGTGAGGTAGAGGAGCCGTTGGGCTCCCAGAGCCGTGGCCAGCGCTGCCGCAAGATCATCCGCGTTGATATTCAAATACTCGCCTCGTCCGCTGAGTCCCAAGCTGGCGACCACCGGCACAAATCCCCTTGCGAAAGCAAAATCAAGAACGGCCGTGTTGACTCTGCTCGGCCGGCCGACAAATCCTAAATCCTTCTTCCGGCGGTTGAAGGAAGCCACCAGCTTGCGTGCCACCACCAGTTTGCCATCCCCGCCGCAGATCCCGAGCGCCGCCTGTCCCTGCGCTTCAAGCTCGGCAACCCATAGCTTATTAATGCTTCCTGCCAGCACCATCAAAGCGACGTCGCGCGTCTCAGCGTTGGTGATTCGCAGGCCGTTGTAAAACGCCGTTGGGATTGCCAAGCGCTCCAGCATCTGGGTGAGCGCTTTTCCGCCCCCATGGACGACCACGACGCGATGACCGGAACGCCGCAGTTTAATGATTTGCCCCGCCAAGCGCCGCCGCCGGTCTCGGTCTTCGGCTGCTTGCCCCCCCACTTTAATTACGATCTTCAAAGGAGCGCCGTTCCCTCTCCAAAGCCAAACATGAGGTTCATGTTCTGCACGGCCTGTCCGGCCGCTCCTTTTCCCAGGTTATCAAGCGCCGAGACTACAATCATCTTTTGGCCGGTGCTATCGAGCGAGAAGCCCAGGTCCGTGTAATTCGTATGCGCCACGGATTGAATCTCCGGCAGCGCCGCTCCCAGCACGCGGACGAGCGGAGTTTGGGCGTAAAATTCACGGTAAAGCCCGGCAACCTCTTCCCGAGAGCGGGGCGCTGACAGCCGCACATAGATCGTGCTCAAGATGCCTCGAGTGATGGGCAGCAGGTGAGGCGTAAAGATCAAGTTTTTCTCCTCAATGCCCAGGGCCTCGAGCATCTCCGGCACGTGCCGATGATTAAAAAGTCCGTAGGCGCGGCAATTCTCATTTACTTCAACAAAGTGCAGCTTGTCCGTGGTCGCCCGCCCGGCGCCGCTGGCCCCGGATTTCGAGTCTGAAATGATGCCGGCGCTAAGATCGATCCACCCCTGCTTTAGCAGCGGCGCCAGCGCCAGAATCACGGAGGTGGCGTAGCAACCTGGATTGGCTACCAGCCGCGCCGTCCGAATCTTTCCGCCGTTCAATTCCGTCAGGCCGTAAACCGCCTCTTCCAGAGCCTCAGGGGCGTCGTGCTCAAAGCCGTACCAGCGTGGGTAGGCTGAGGCATCCTTCATCCGGAAGGCGCCGCTCAAGTCCACAATGCGCAGGCCGCGTTCCAGGAGCGAGGGCGCAATCTTCAGCGCCGTCTCGTGCGGAGTCGCCAAAAAAACCAGGTCAACCTCGGAAGAGTTCAGTCCGTCCAGCGAAAGCGGCTCGCAGGGAGTGCTGAACTTCCCACGCAGCACGGGGTGGGATTGTTCGATCGGAAATCCCTTCTTCTCATGCCGCCCGGAAGACATCAGGCGGGTGACCCGTGTGTGGGGGTGGCGTGCGAGTAGCTGCAGCAATTCCCGGCCCGCGTAGCCGGTCGCGCCGGCAACCGCCACGCGGACTGTCGACCGGCCGTGGCGTGAAGCACCCGCGGCTTCCGTCGCCGCTAAAGTCCGCAAGGGACCCATTCCTGAGAATATTTATGCATAAAGCGCATAATTATGTTTCTACTTGAATAGGGCGCAGGTGTCAAGGGAAAATGGTGCCGGCCGGATGGAACTTCAGACCGGCCAAATTCTTGATCGAGTCACGCAGATTTATCACCATGAAAATTGCCATTTCAGTTTCCGCCAAAGAAAAAGCCAAGGGTTCCGATTCACC
>JBJKQF010000097.1:0-3084 GCA_046705545.1 Terriglobia bacterium | reverse complement strand
GCGCAGGATGGCGCGCGTTGAAACATCTTTCTCCTTGAAAAATTGCAGCAAGGCATCCCCTGCAACGTCGGCGCCCACCGCCCCCGCCGCGGTGACCCGCGCTCCCAGGTCCGCCAGGTTATTCACGGCGTTTGCGCCGCCGCCAGGCAAAATCTTCCTCTCGCGCTGGCGCAGAATTAAAACGGGAGCCTCACGAGATACACGGCTGATCTCGCCATAGACGAATTCATCCGCGACCATGTCTCCCAGCACGACGATGTGCTGATCGGGAAAGCGCCGGATCAAACTCAGCAATGAGGAACGAATTTGTCGGGTGAGTTTCATAAACAGATCGATCCCGCCGCGATGAGCCCTTCCACCCTACTCCCCCGCCGGACGCTCATGTGTAACCCCCAATTCCTTGATCAGTCCCAACGCCACCCGGTGGACTTCCTCCACCGTCACGGCCTTCATGCAGCGCAAGTCGATCGGGCATTCGCGCAGCCCGCAAGGGCTGCACGCCACAGGATGCTTAACGACCCGGGCGCGCGGGCTGACCGGTCCCGTCGCCCGCTCGTTGGTGGATCCAAAAATCGCCACCACCGGCAAACCAAGCGCAGCCGCCAGGTGCATGGGACCGGAGTCGTTGGTGATGACCAGCCGGCACTGCGCCAATAGAGCAATCAACTGACGCAACGTGGTCTCGCCTGAGACGATCGTCGGGGTGTGTTGCATCATGTGAGCGATGCTCTCCCCGAGGGTTTTCTCAGAGCGGGAACCGAAGATTAGCACATCCGCATGGAGCGCTCCAATCAGTCGATCCGCCAAATCCGCGTAGCGCTCCACCAGCCAGCGCTTGGCAGGTCCAAAAGCGGCCCCAGGGTTGAAGCCCACCAAGAAACGTGGCCCTCCTAAGCCCAATGCTTTCAGCTGCCTAGCAGCCCACGCCTTCTCGGAGCTCTGTACCCGGAGTGAAATCCTCTCCACAGGTTCGAGCTTCTGCACCAGGCCGGCGCGGAAGAGGAGTTGCAAATAGAAATTGCTTTGGTGGCCGTAAAGCTCGGGCGGCGGAACCGGCACAGCGTCAGTCAGCAATGAGCCGCGGCTCTCCAGGTCATAACCAATGCGAACCGGAACACGCGCGCACCAAGCCATCCACGCCGCATGGAAGGCATTTTGAAGCAGGATGGCCAAATCGAATTGTTCGGCGCGAAGCTTCTCGATCAGTTTCCAGAAACCTCGCTGGCCGCGATGCGGACCCTGGGGATCGTAAACGATCAGGCGGTCCACAGCCGGATGATGGAGATAGAGCTCTGCCACCCAGGGTTTGACGACGAGAACAATCTCCGCCGCAGGGAACCGAGCCCGGAGGGCTTCGAGCGCTGGAAACGACATCACCCCATCGCCGATCCAGTTGGTTCCGCGAACTAGAATCTTACCCGGATTGAGAGAAGCCTTTCCTTGCATCCTTTACCTATAACGACCCGGTGACCCCGGTTACATGCTGGAAGCAACGCCTTGCCGCGTCCCCAGGAAGGCAACACCAGCCAGAAGCGCTTCCTCAACAGCTTTTGCGTTCGCAATCTCCGGTTGAATCCGGCACGCCAGGACCGGCAGTTCGAGCTGGTACTGCGGAGAAAGATTCATCAAGTCCTTCTCCGTGGTCACAAAGGCCTGGGCTCCCGAATCTCGCGCTGCCGTGCGTAATCGCTCGATATCCTGGGGGCCATAAACGTGATGGTCACTGAAGGCAATCTCGGCGCTAAGATTGAATCCCCAGCGGCGCAACCCCGCAAAAAAGGCGCGCGGATTCCCAATGCCGCAAAAAGCGCAGAAAGTCCGGTCGCGATAGTCCTCCAATGGAAGGAGTTCGTCCCGTCCCGCCGCCGTCACTCCGCGCAGCACCGTTGAACAGTGAAAAATGCGGGCGTTGGAATTGATTGAACGCACCTTTCTTTCGACCGGTTCCGGGCACTGCAGTTCGGTCCTTGTCAGCAAGATCATGTCCGCCCGTCGAAGGGCCCCGCAGCGCTCACGCTGGCGACCAGCAGGAAGCACGGCAAAATCAGAAAGTTCCTGGGTGGCGTCCACAGCCACGACGTCCACATCGCGCCCCAAGGCGAAATGCTGGAAGCCGTCGTCCAGGATGTGAAGATCCACGCCAAACCGCTCCTCCGCCACGAGGCCCGCCCGGTGGCGGTCCGCACAGATCACGATTGGAACCTGGGGGAGAGCATGGGCCAGCAATGCAGGTTCGTCGCCCACACTACGAGGGTCGACTTTCCGGTACCCTTGAGGCTCCAAGACAACGAGGTCCGGTCCCTGCTGGCGTCCGTACCCACGTGTGAGAATAGCCGGTTTGTAGCCGCGCCGAAGCATCATTTCCGCAATCCACCCGACCAAGGGCGTCTTTCCGCTCCCTCCCATCGTTAGGTTCCCAACACTGATGACGGGACGCGAAAGACGGCGGGATTTCAACCAGCCGCGCCGATAGGCCTGCTCTCGCAGCAGAGCGCCAAAACCATAAACTTCCGCCAGCGGTATGAGTAGGCGATTCATCAGATTGCTCAAGCCACCGGAGCCGCCGAAGCAGCTCCCAGCCACGCTTCCAAGTGTTTCAACACCCGCGAGGTCGCTCCCGACTGCTCCTCAACCACTTCCCTGGCCATCCGCCCCATCCTTCTAGCATCCTCGGAATCGTTGAGGAGTCGCAACAATTCCCGGCCGAGTTCTGCAGCACTCGCCACTTGAATTGCAGCCCCTGCACCCAAGAAGAGGCCCGCAACATCCCGAAAGTTGTTCATATGCGGGCCAAAAACAATCGGCTTTCCCCAGAAGGCTGGTTCAAGAACGTTATGGCCCCCGGTGGGGACCAGACTCCCTCCCACAAAAACCACATCTGCCACGCCGAAGATCTCCGCCAGCTCCCCAATTGTATCAAGGAGCAGAACTTCCGCTGAAGCCAACTGGCTCTCTAATTCTCCAGGTTCCTGCCCCAGACTTGTGCGCCGGACAAAGTTCAATTCCCGTCTCCGCAACAGTTCTCCGACTTCTCCAAATCGCCCGGGATTGCGGGGCGCCAGAACCATCAGTGCCTGCGGATGC
>JBJKQF010000096.1:0-3249 GCA_046705545.1 Terriglobia bacterium | reverse complement strand
GCACCAACGCCAGCCGGACGAACGGGAAATAGGTGTTGCCGGCGTTCATCTCGACGTCACAGAACCATAACTGCCGGTCCTGATCGAATTGAGGCTGATAGCCCGCTACGCCGACGTTGTAGTAGGCTGAGGACCGATCATGCAATCCTTCGAGCTCCTGCAGCGTTAGTCCTGACGCCTTCTTGAAAGCGTTTGGGACGCTCGCGAGCGTGGGAAGATCGCCGGGCAAGGGATTGGAAGCCCAGATGGGATCGATCCCCCACTGGGTGATCACATGCCTCAGGATTTCCGGCATGGGCAGGTTGGTATTGATCCCTGTCTTGCTCACTGAGCCCGGGTTTTGCTTGGAGAAAACGCTTTGCCCGGAAGAGCCTCCCAGCACGTAGGCAGCGTTGCGGATGGACCACCGGCTCCTGGAACGCTCCGAGGTATTGGTTTGCGCAAAACCCGGCCACACGACCACACCCAGCAACTCGCCGTCGCCGGACGAGAACCATGGACGATCCAGATAGATTCGAAAACCGCTGCCAATCCGCCGGCTGGTTGTGGCTGTTCCCTTCAAGCCGGAAAGGGCGGTCGGCGCAATGGTTGGAGCGCTGTTGTTGATCGGGATGTTTTCTTTGCGGTCCCATCCAAAAGTCGGAAGGACGTAAAGAACGCTGGGCTGCGCAGGACGCGCAGAGTTCGGAACATCCACGCCGAACGCCGGGCTCGTGCGGGTCAACTGCTCCGACTCCATAGCCGGGAAATATTCCTTGAAGCGGGTTGTCGCCACAGCCTGGTAATTCACTCTGCGGTACTTCGTATCGCCAAAATCATGCCGCCAGGAATAGCCGAACTTTTCGACTCCCGTTTGAAACTGCGGTCCCTGGACAACCCTGAAGTCCTTTGGAATTTTGGCGCCCGGCGCGACGGTAAATTGGGCCTTCGCGGCTGTCGCCTGGCCGGGCAGCGCGGTCTGCGCCGTCTGCCTCTGCGCCGCCGTGGAGGGCTGGTACTGCCCGACTGAATAGGACTTTGTCTGATACGCCGCTAAACGGATTTCAGGACCGCCTTGTTCGGCCGGCTCCTCACTTGGCAAGTTCATGGCCGTGGAGACCTGAGGCGCCAGGGCGATTGCGGTGTCCGCCCGTTCAAGATCCCAGGTGTACGAATGGGCGTGACCGGACTGCGGGTGCGCTCCGGTGGGATCGTTGACGTCGTCAATCATCTCCTGCCAGTCGGCTTCAAAATCCACCTTGAGAGTGCTCTTCCCGTCGATGGGCATCGGTTGGTCATCAACGATATACGCGAAGGTCTGGGCCAACTGCCGATTGGGAGAAAGATTGTGGAATTCGGGCGCCAGCAGTGGCTGCTGGACCGCGTGGACCAGCACCAGTTCCCGGGAAGGGGTAATCATCCAAAAGCGGCCTTGCTCGGCAGCGGTGCGGATCTGATCAAGATGGTCAGGCTTGGCCTGTTCGACCCAATTCCAAATTCCAAGCAGAGAGAGATTCCTGCTGCCCGCTTGCCCCTCGCCGAGGTAGGAACTCATCTCAAACTTGGCGACTTCGCCCTTGGGAAGCGCTAGAGTCACCGTGCGGCTTCCATCATCCCAACTCCAGGTGGTCTTTGCGGTTCCCTCAGCCACTTTGATAAAGAAAGGCTGCGGTTCCGGCCAATCCACTCCGGAAGGATAGAAGCTAACTGGTGGAACCGTGGCAACCACGTTGCCGTCCATATCCAGCAGCGCCATAGACGTACCCTGGCAAAGAGGATCGGAAAGGTAGGGAACCTCCAGCTTGTCCTGGATCGGAAGCTGTGTCACAGGATCGATTAAGAAGTCGGCCGACGATTTTTTGGCGATCATCTGATAGGTGGTTTGGTCTTTTTTCATTTCCCCTGTGGCAAGGTCAAACATACCGAGCCTTTCCGCCATAATCTCGCTGGTTCTGGGTGGAGCAATCAGGCGCCGGGACGAAGCGGTGTATTGCGGGTCAGAGACGAGGTTTGCAAAGACCGCAGCGTACTGGTCAGCGCTCTTGTCAAAATTGCTTCGAATCACCTGCCGGTAGACCGCCTCGCCGGGGGATTTGGATCCAACCAGCGATTTGGTCAACACGGCCAACGGCCCCACCACCGGCTCATAGCGGTAATAAGCGTGGGGATCAGTAGCCTGGGAAAAGTCGGACGGGTTCGGGGCGTTATAGGCAAGGCTGTTCCCGGCCAGGTCCACCACGCGAGCGCGAACCCGGTAGGTCTCACCAAAACGAAGTTTGGGAAGCGAGCCGGGTGCGGCCATGAAAGTCGCCACCATCTTAAAGTCGCTCTGTTGCTGCTGCTGTTCGATCACGGAAGGGTCGTTCAACGGCTGCGGGACCCCATCCGGATTGATGGGGCTGCCCGGCCGCGGCGCGCACAGGCTCCAGCCGTTCCAACTGAAGATTGATTCCTGAAGATACAAGTCCTGCGGGGTCTGGGGCTCCGGCGTTTGCGGCGCAGAGGACTGGGTAGCGGACAACTGCACGAAACCCTCGTCCAGATATTGGCGCGGCAGGTTAGCCCCAAAAAAATTGTACGTCCCCACCCTGCGACAAAGCGAATGCCAGCTTTTGGACTGCGAATCCCAGACGTCGATGCGGTAGCCGCGCACCACGTCTTCCGCGTAAAGGGTCACTTGTTCCGGAGGAGTTTTTTGGATGGCCTGGTTATTGATGGCCGCTCGTGACAGAATCTTCACAAGTGTTTGAGCCCTGCCGGACTTGGCAACGGAGAGCCCTCCGGTCCGCAGCGCCGGCAATCCTTGCACGTTTTGGGGCTCTAAGGTTTGCGTGCCGCTCTCAACCTGCCTGGCGGACGCGGAAGCTTGCTGCTCTGTGCCGCTGCTTGCTCCGGGCGTCATCTGGTACATCATCGGTTGCATGCCGCCGGCAGGAGTCTGTGATTCCTTGATCGCCGAGGACGTGAGCCGGTCCGCCAGATTCGCCATCTTAGACGCAGAACCGTCAACATCGATGCTAACCACCGGATAGGACTGATGGTCGTTTAACTTGAGCAACCCGGCGGCGATGTCGGAATCCGGTTTCTCCGGCCGTGGCGAAAACCAGGAAGTCCCCGTATCCAGAACGTAAGCCGTCTTGGGGGTGACGTCATGGCTGTAGGGAGCGGGTGGAGAATCGGCAGCCCACTGCGGCAGGACCCACACGGTCGAGGACGTCGCCAGGCCCGCAGGCAAGGGCACTTGCAGGTTGATCACCAGCCCCATTGCCT
>JBJKQF010000095.1:0-2558 GCA_046705545.1 Terriglobia bacterium | reverse complement strand
CCAAAGCACTCCAGGCCAAAGCACTCATTGAGAGGGTTACCGCCATATCTTCGATATCTCGACCACTATAGAACCCGAAATCACTGGCCAGTTGGACTGTGAATTGCCCTTCCCGAGTGGTGCCCGGAGGGGGACTTGAACCCCCACGGCCTTGCGGCCTACGAATTTTAAGTCCCGTTATCGGAAGTTTGGGATTCACTTTGACGAATTGTCGGCTAACCGGACACCTCAGCACTGGTTCCCACTTTTCAGCTAAGCCCGCTATACAGCCAGACGGATTCTTTCCGAGTGCCCCGTCACTCGCCCAAGATACGGTTCACTCCTCGGGGTTTAGTCGCCACAATCTGACAAATCGTTCCTAATGTCTGCACCAGCTGACCGCCGAAAAGGTTCCCAGCTTAACTCTCTGAGGTTCTGGCATTATGATATCTACGGATAAGGAGAACGATACTGTGAACTCCTATGAGCGTGTGATGGAGGCGCTGGCGGTCCGACAGCCTGATCGTGTCCCTATCATGGAATTTGTTATCCACCCTGCGGTGGTGCAAAGGGCCTGTCCGGGCGCTGAGACGCAGAATGATTTCGAAGAGCGAATGGACCTCGACACCGTTTCCTGCAGCGTGCGCTTCGAGAAGGTACACACTAACGCCGATGGCACATACGTCGATGAATGGGGAGTAACCTATGGTCCGAACGCGGAGGTGGCGGATCATCCCATCCGTGGGCCCATACTCTCAAGAAACGACCTGCTCCGGTACCTGCCCCCTGACCCGGACGCTCCGCATCGGCTGGGAAATTTGGCGGAGTTGGTCGAACGATTTAAGGGGAAGAAAGCGATTGTCTTTCATCAACGCGCGGCGTTTATGTGGTCGGCGTACCTGAACGGAATCGAGAACCTTCTTGCGAACTTCCTGGCCGAACCTGATTTCGCTCGCGACTTGATGGACATTGTGCTCGAAGTCATGCTTCGGATCGCGCGCCGGGCAATCCGAGCCGGAGCTGACGTCATCGTGCTGGGCGATGATTACGCCAGCAATAGCGGGCCGATGTTTTCTCCCGCGGTTTTCCGAACTTTCGTGCTCCCGCGCCTGAAGAAGATGGTCGACACCATTCACGAGGAAGGCGGCAAGGTCATCAAACACTCCGACGGCAACCTGTGGTTGCTGCTCGACGATATGGTTGGGGCAGGTATCGATGGCCTGAATCCAATTGAGCCGGCCGCCGGGATGAACCTAGGCGAGGTAAAACAAAAATACGGCTCGCGGGTGTGCCTGATCGGAAACGTGGATTGCGGGCACCTGCTTCCTCACGGCACCGTAAACGAGGTCGAGGCCGCGGTTCAGGAATGCATACGCCAGGGAGCGCCCGGGGGCGGTTACATGCTCTCCTCCTCGAACTCGATCCATTCGGGAGTTAATCCCCAAAACTACCTCGCGATGATCACAGCGGGTCGGAAGTACGGCGTTTATCCTTTGCAGGACTAGTAGCCGGTGAGCAGCCGGGAAATCTCAATTTCCCATAAAGATGATTTTCTGAGCCGGCTTCCTGCCTTGGATTTCCAACATCCCGTTTCCCTTCCGTCCACTTGTGGTACCGAAACGGAAGCCGTATAAAGCCATGGGTGCTTAGGCAGCAGTCCCAGAGCAATACTGTGCAGCATATGGGGCCGCCCAAGCGAGGTGCCCCATCGGCAAACCGTCTTCGAGGTCTGCAGTTTGGAAGCGACAAGCCAATAGCACGGTTAGCCCGTTTATCGGCCAAGTGGATTATTTCCGAGTTGGTCGTCACTCGGAAACTACCCTATTGCTCATTTTGTCATAAAGTCGATCTTTTCCTACGGAACAACCGCTATACCGCCCGAATTCGAAATGCCAACCACTTGCCCCACAGGATTCAGCTTGTAGTCAAAAATCCGAACTCCCGCTGGCGAGAAGAGTAAGAACCGCTGGGCTTTGGGCTTGAAGATGAGATCTTCCGGAGGCTTAAACGTTCCGTGAGCCTTTGCGACAAGCGTCTGCGCCAACTGCCGGTCCCTGAGTTTGCGCGCCCGAACTCGCTCCGGGATCAGGAGCCGGGGCGAGAGGCTACTGGGGGGCGGTCTGAGCCTCGGCCATTTTTTTCGCGCGGATGCGCTTGAGGATTTTCTCAACCGCTTGAACATTGAAGAGCTTGTAGGCCGAGTATTGATGCTCGTTGCGGAGCGTTCTGCCGTGCCAGTCCACGGTGACGACAACCGTTTTGGGAAGCCATAACGACTGGTCGAGCTTCTTGAAGTGCACTTCCTGGTAATCAATCTGGGTTCTCTCTCCACGCAGCCGGAATTGAGGCAGCGGCTTTAACAGATCCGCGCGGAGACGAACGATCTGGTTGTTCTGGGTGTCGATCCAGGCCAAGCCTTGGTCAAAGGTGGGCGCCGAGTCTTTGTCTGAGGTAAAACTTCCTATCAACTCCGCCTTGGCCGGGATTTGGGCAAAAGCGACCACGTAAGCTTCACGGCCGTCCACCTTCTGGCGGCCCAGGTACCGGAAATGCGCTCCAGACTGGAAAGGCGGGTAGAA
>JBJKQF010000094.1:0-12440 GCA_046705545.1 Terriglobia bacterium | reverse complement strand
GTGCCGTGGCCCTCGATCTCCACGTTCTGAATGTCCTCGCCATAGAACAGGGCGGGCTTCGGGAAGTCGGCCTCTCTATGAGTCGCGTAACGGGTTGCGCCGGAGTCAACGTAACACCGGACGTGGCTGCGCAGGTAGAGCGTGCCGGACGTGTACTCTCCAGGCGGCAGGTAAACTTTGCCGCCGCCCGCCTTGGCGCAAGCGTCGATGGCCTTCTGGATCGCCTGGGTGGCAATTTGCGACTTCTGGCCCGTGGCGCCGAAATCTCTAACGTTAAAAACCGCCGGGCGGGTTCCCGCCCCCATCAACGAGATGGGGAGGAACGCCAACACGCTGAAAGCCGCCAGAGCGATTCGCGTCAACCGTTGTTTTTGCATCTTCGTTCTTTCCTTCCGGCCCGAGCGGCCAAGCGTTCGGCTCGCCACACCCAAGCCTGCAAAATGTGAGGATTTTGAAACAAGCCGGCGCCGTTCATGGTTGGACGGCTTTTGAAAGCATAGAACCGCCCATGAGGTACAATCCATTGGCCCCCTGCGAATAAATCCCGATAGAATTCCGGCGGCAGAGGCGCGATGCGTTTATAATGCGCTGTTGCTTCGCATGTCAATCATTTTCGGCATGCGGAAGGAAAATCCCCAGAGGTACCTCCTATGCAAAGAAGAAACTTCTTTCCTTTTCTTTTGGCTCCGGCGCTGGCGAGCCTTCCCGCGGAAACTCTGCGCGCCAAAGAGAACGCGGGGCCGATGAAGATCACCAAGATTGAAACCGTCTATTGGCGGAACGGCGAGCAAGTTCCCTGGAAGCCCAATTGGACCTGGGTACGAGTCTACACCAACACCGGCCTCGTGGGCCTGGGAGAAACCTATCCGCGCAACGAGGCGGAAGCCGCCTTTGTGCACGGCACGGCGGCTGGCTTGCTGCTGGGCAAGGACCCGCGCGACATTGACCGCATCTGGGCGGACCTCTACCGCACCTTCGATTTCCAGGTGACGGGCGGCACGGAGATGCGCGTGATCAGCGCCGTTAATCTAGCGCTCTGGGATCTGCTGGGAAAATCCCTGAACGTTCCCGCCTATCGCCTGCTGGGCGGGAAATCCAACCCGCGCATCCGCCTCTACAACACCTGTTTCGGCTACAAGTACGACTTCAACAAAGAGCCGGAAAAGATCATGCGCGACCTGATCGACCACTACGGGGTGAAAGGCATCAAGATCTGGCCCTTCGACGGCGCTGCGATGCGCAACCAGCACGAATACATCACCCACGCCGACATCGAGCAGGCTCTCTTTCCCGTGCGCAAGCTGCGCGACACCTTCGGCATGGACATCGAAATCATGATGGAATTTCACGGCGGCTGGGACCTGACCTCGGCGGCGCGCATCGCCAAGGCGCTGGAGCCTTACCAGCCGGCGTGGCTGGAGGACATGCTGTTGCCCGGCAACTTTGAGCAGTACCGGCGGCTGGCGGATATGACCTCCATTCCGCTCACCATCAGCGAGCGCATGGCGGGACGCATGGAGTTCCTCCGCATGCTGGAGTCGCGCGCGGCGCGTTACGTGATGTTCGACGTCACTTGGTGCGGCGGCTTGAGCGAAGCGCGCAAGATTTGCAGCATGGCGGAAGCCTTTGAGCTTCCCGTGGCGCCCCACACGGCGGGCGGCCCGCTGCTCTTCTACGCTTCCACCCACCTATCCACCGCCGTCACCAACCTGGCCATCCAGGAAAGCGTGCAGCTCTTTTATGAATCCACCTGGCCGACTATGCTGGAGAATCCGCTGGTTCCCAAGGACGGCCACGTGGAGGCTCCGGAACTGCCCGGCCTCGGCATGGAAGTCAAGCCGGAAGTCTGGACGCATCCGGCGGCGGTACGGCAAGTTTCCAAACTGTAGGCGCGGTGTCCGCACCGCGCAATCCTTTGTAGCGCAGGGCTCGCTGGGAGCGGCCTTGCGCCGCTCTAGCCCTGCGGCCTTTCCAGCTTTTGATCTTGTAGCGGTGGCTTCACGCCGCCATCTGGCACTGCGGGCGGACGCCGTCCGCCCCTACTCTGCCTGCCGGATTGTGATTGGGGAAAGGGCACGGATTTATCCCTGCCGCAACCGGCGCGTCTCTTGTTGATTTCCTGCCCTCTCCCGCGCGGTCCAGGACTGGCGGATTTTGATTGGGGAAAGGGCACGGATTTATCCGTGCCACAACCGGCACATCTCTTATTGATTTCCTTCCCTCTCCCGAGGGGAGAGGGTGGCGGCGCACCGCCGCCGGGCGATGGGTTAACTGTAGGCGCGGTGTCCCTACCGCGCAGGCCTTTGTAGCGCAGGGCTCGCTGGGGGCGGCCTTGCGCCGCTCCAGCCCTGCGGCTTTTCCAGCTTTTATCTCTGGTGCGGCGGCTTTGTGGCGCCATCTGGCACTGTGGGCGGACGCCGTCCACTCCTACGACAACCGCAGCATCGCGCAGCCGCGAAGAAGCGGCGCTTCGATGGTCAGTGCGGCCTTGCCTTGCCGGAGCGCGCAAGGTTTCCACTCCGATTCCCCAGGATGAAGAACCTCGCAGCGCAATTTCTTGCCTGCGGCGATCTCCGGAATGCTTCGGATGGTCACCGTTGCGCCGGCCGCCGAGCCCGCCAGCACCACCGGCGCCACATATCCCTCCGGAACTTTGAACAGGTTCGCCTTGGCGCGCCCCCGCTCAACGCGGATCGCCTCGGGCAGAAGCACCCATTTCCTCCCGCGCAGCGCCTTTAAGAGCAGGCCGTAGTCCATGTAAAGCTGCTCCTCTTTCTTGCCGGGCAGCAGCGAGTGGTCGTTCTGAGGATAGGGCGCCATGGGGAAGATGCCCAGGTAGAGGAACCTTTGCATAAAGGTGTCGGGATCGGGCTTGAGCTTGTCCTCTTCCCTGACCCAGCCGATGGTGGGTTTGAACATGCCCAGCAGGGCGGTCAGGTTTTTGGAGGAGCCGAAAGCGGTGTGTTCGTCGAAGAGTCCGTCGACGGGGCGCAGAATGTCCAGGCGCTTCACGTGATTGTTAACGAAGAGCACCTGGCCGGCTGCGTGCAGGATCGCCGCCTGCTTCTCCACGAAATCCTTCCAGGAAACGATGAGCGACCGCGCCGGGCCGTCATACCACGTCAGCCCGTCGTCCCGCCGGAAGTTGTAGAGCCGCAGGTAATCCAGACGGTCGATGCAGAGGCCGGAGGAATCGGGGATTTTCTCGATCAGTTTCTTCGTCTGCTCCAGCAAATGGTTCTGCCAGCACGGCTCGCCCCAATCCAGAATCACGTCGCGCCACCCGTCGTGGACGGGGCCGGGATTGACGGCGTTTCCCACCTCCGCCTGCTGGAAGGGCGGTTCCTTTTCAGAATGGAAAACCAGGGCATCGGAGAGATGCGCGTACAAATAGTCGTTGGGGTCTTTCCAGAAGTCCGGTGCCGAGGGTGAGCGCCGAAAGGGCGGCGCGGGATAAAGGATATTCTTGCCGAATTCCGCGGCGTTGAAGTAGTTCAGCACATAAAATCCCTGCGCGCGCATCCGGCGGGAGTATCCCGCGAGTTGCTTGACCGAGGCATCGGTTCCAATAAACATGGGCGGAACGTCCATGAAAGGGCTTTCGCGCGTCCACGCCTGGCCTTCGGGAACGGGAGGAATAAACATGCCCTGATAGGGAAAATCGAAGCTGGCTTTCCAATTCACGGTGAACCCCATGCGCTTGAGCTTGGCGGCGTCGAGTTCGCCTTCGTAGCTCGAGTAGGCGCCGGTTCCGGCAAGTTCCTCGGCGCTCTTCATTGGCGGATCAAAATATTCCGGATAGCGCTCCGTCATCCAGCGCAGGCCGCCGCGCCAGCCCGGCTCATGGGCGACCAGGTCCATGGAAAAGTCCGCCGGGCTCTGGCCGGAGAGGCGCCGAAAGAGTCGGGAAAACTTAACGCCGCCCGCCGTCGTAGTTTCGAGCGTCATGTCCTGAAGGATGTCTTCGGGCGACAGGGCCAGGCTCATTCCCGCGCCGCGCGGCGCGTCGATCACGGTGGCCAGCGGAATGCAAAACGCCTGACCGTAAATGGGCATCACGCCCCGGCGGGGATTGTCATAGCGGTAGTAGGGGCTGCCGTACCAGAAGGTGCGGTCGGGGAAAGACAGGAAAGTGAAAGGATCGTTCCAGCCAGGGTCTTTGGAGGTGGCGACCAGATTCCAGGCTTTGTTGAACCACTGGCGGAAGATGGGATTCATTTTCCAAGCGGCGTCGGGGTGCGTGTCTCCCCAGGTGGTCCAGAAGCGTTTCTCCATTGCGCCGGCAAATTGCAGGCGGGTTTCGATGGGCGTGCTCCACGGTGAGCCCTGGGTTTCCAGCCGGATTTCCCAGCGGACGGAATTTTTGGTGGGGAAAAAGCTTTCAAAAAGCGTCACCCGCCGGGAAGCGCCGCCGATGTCTCCGGCAAGGCGCTTGGTAAAGCGCACGCCGCCGTTCTCCAGCTTCTGCGCCTCGACCGGTCCTTCCCGCCGGCAGCCGGTGAGCGACGTGCCGCCCGCCACCGCCCAGCGAACCTTCTTCTCTCCTAAGCCGAGGCCGGTGATCTCTCCCTCCTGGGAAAGTTCCACCAGGATCCCGGGGGCTTGAATGCGAAAAACCGCCGGAGGGGGAGCGGCGCCTCCGGTGCCTCCGCTCGCTCGCGACCACGCGCGGGCAGCCAGTCCCTTGATCGCCGCGCCACCCACCACCAGGGAACCTAAAAAACCTCTTCGGTCTAGTAAGCTCATGTGACGGACCCTCCTTTGTAAATTCCTTTGGCTGGAGTTTACCAAAAGCGAGTTGCCACAACACGGACTTTTGCCTCGCCGGAACCCATAGGCTCGGACAATGTCCACGTCGAAAGGCCCGTCCGTACACCAGAACCGCTGAGGCTAGTCCGGTAGATTTCCCCTTGACCCACTATTCACGGTATGGCATAAAAGTAAACCTCGCAGGAGTAATGATTCGGCCAAAGCTCGACCGCAAGGAGCCGCGTACGATGACCCACTAGGAAGGACGGCCCAGGATGAGCGGAAAACAGGATGACCCTTTTCCATCTTCCAACACTCTACATCGAATCCCTTTAACGCATCTTGTTGTCATCTGCTTTATTACCAGTACTTTTCTGTACTCTCCAATCTTGTTCGCGCAGAAGTGGAAGTCCATTCCTGCCTCCGATTCGGCCGAAAGCATCCGCCAGCGCCAAGAGTGGTTCTACCAGCAGCGCGCCTATCCGCAAAAGCACATCCCTCCTGGCATGCGGATGAAAGCACTCGAGCAGTTGCGCGTGATGCAGACGGCCCAGCGCTCCCGGAACCAAAAACTGCAACAGCAGGCGGGCAGCACCCTTTCCACCACTTTCAGCACAACGCAGGCCGCAACGCTTTCCTCCGCCGCATGGTCGCTCATGGGGCCGCAGCCCACCAGCACACCCTTTGCGTTCAATCCTGTTTCCGGCCGGGTCACTGCTTTGGCGGTCGATCCGACCAATTCCAATGTGGTCTACTTGGGTGGGGCGGAAGGCGGCATATGGAAGACCACGGACGGCGGGTCAAGCTGGACTCCGCTCACCGACCAGCAGCCCTCGCTGGCCGTAGGCTCCATCGCCCTCGACCCTGAGAACCCGCAAACCATTTACGTTGGTACTGGAGAAGAGGATTTCGCTCTCAACAACTACGCGGGCGCGGGCATTCTCAAATCCACTGACGGCGGTGCAAGCTGGATCCAATTGAAAGGCCCGTTTACAGGGATTTTCGGCAGTACCTCTCCCTATTGCGGCGGCGCTTACGTCGGCTCGATCGCTGTCGATCCCTCAAACAGCCAGATCATCCTGGCGGCCGCCTACTATAATTGCAGCTTCAACTCGGGAGTCTATCGCTCGACCAATGGGGGCTCAAGTTGGACGGAGGTTCTAGGATCACCTCTTTCTCCCTACCTGGTTACGAGCTTGCTCTTCGACCCCACCAACGGCAACAACGTTTACGCGGCAGTCGGAAGCTCCACCAGCAATACTCTGGACGGTATCTGGAAATCCACCAATGCCGGATCAACTTGGACGCAGGACAACGGCTCCGGAACTACGGCTTTCCCGGGCGCCGGCGCGGCGAGGATCAGCCTCGCGATCGCACCTTCCAGTCCCGCCACGCTTTACGCCGGCGCGGCCAGCGCCTCCAGCGGCAGTACCTCCCTGCTAGGCGTGTACAAAACAACCAACGGCGGTGGCTCCTGGACGCAATTGACCAGTGCGCCGCAATATTGCAGTCCCCAGCCTTCCGAAGCGCAATGTTATTTTGACAATGTGGTAGCCGTCGCCCCCAACAACCCCAACATCGTTTTCCTGGGAGGCTCGGCCGCTGAATCCTCTACGGGCTACTCCGGCACGCTCTATCTCTCCCTTGATGGAGGAACAACCTGGACGGACATCACCACGGACGCGAGCGGCAACGCCATCCATCCCGACATGCACGCCATCGCTTTCTCAAAGGATGGCAGCAAGATGTATGTAGGTAACGATGGCGGCGTGTGGAGTTCTTCCCTCAGCAGCAGCGGGGCCAGCGATTGGAATGATCTCAACCAGCCTTTGTCTCTCACCCAATTCTACCCCGGCATGTCCATGGACCCCACCACTCCAAACCTAGCTTTTGCCGGGTCGCAAGACAACGGCATTCAGCAATATAGCGGCAGTCTCCAATGGGACTTCCTAGGCTGCGGCGACGGCGGCCAGACGGCCTACGACTACAGTGATTTGAACACCCTCTACGTTGGCTGCGCCTATGTTCCGCCAAACACAGCCTCGGATGGAACCCCTCTCCACTTCCTCTTCAAGCTGACCGCCAATCCGCCCACCGTGACCGCGGCCGACAGCGGCATCAACGGTTCTAATGACGGCGACTTCATTCCCCCTTTAACCATGGATCCCACGAACCCGAACATCCTCTACTTCGGAACCAACACCCTCTACCAAACAACGAATGGTGCGAATTCCTGGAAACCGATTTCCAGTGGCTTGGGCTCCGGCAGCCCAGGCCCCCTCTCCGGCATTTCAACGATCGCCGTGGCGCCCAGCGATTCCAACACGGTTTATGTGGGCACGGCAGACGGCTGGTTGTACGTAACCACGAGTGCCGATGCAGGATCATGTTGTCTTGATATCACCAACGGCACGCCGAAACGCTCCGTGACAGCCATTGCGGTGGACCCCACAAACGCGCAGAAGGCATTCGCGGTTTTCTCGGGCTATTCGGGATTCAACGGCGACACCCTCGGCCATGTCTTCGAGACTTCGAATGAGGGCACTACCTGGACAGACATCAGCGGCAATTTGCCCAATATCCCAGTCAACAACATCGTGGTGGACCCGGACATTCCCGGCACGCTCTACATTGCCACCGATATCGGCGTTTTTGATACAACGGACAGCGGCAGCACCTGGGCGCCCCTGGGCATTGGGTTGCCCAGCGTGGCGGTTTTGGGTCTGAAGCTTCAGCACTCCACGCGCCTCTTGCGTGCCGCTTCCTACGGCCGCAGCGCCTGGCAGATCCAACTGCCCTCACCGGTCGGGCCCACCGCCGTTCTCTCCACGCCCACGCTCGATTTTCCACCCCAGCAGGTTGGAACCACCAGTTCCGCCCAAACCGTCACATTGACCAATAACAGCAGCACAGCGCTCAGCATCAGCAGCGTGGCAGCTAGCAGCGGCTTTGCGGAAACCCAGACCTGCGGCACGAGTCTGGCGGCAGGGGCGAACTGCACCATCAGCGTGACCTTCACCCCGGCCGCCTTGGGTTCCCACACCGGAACTGTCACCATCAACGACAACGCCGCGAGCGGCAGCCCCCAGGCCATCAATCTTTCGGGCAGCGGCTACAGCGGCGCCGTCAGCCTTTCGCCGTCCAGCCTGTCGTTCGGAAACCAGCTCGCAGGGACCACCAGTTCTGCGCAGAGTGTAACCTTGGCTAATGCTAGTAGTGCACCATTGACCATAAGCAGCATCTCGGCCCCGTACGCGTTTGGTAGCACCAGCAACTGCCCCATGGCACCTTCCACCCTAGCGGGCGGAGCCAGTTGCCCAATTAGCGTAACGTTTTCGCCCACCGGGATGGGACCTATCGCTCAGCAGGTCACAATTACGGATACCGCCGACGACAGCCCGCAGGCCATCGTGCTGACCGGCACCGGCATCGCTCCGCTAGCAACCTTCTCACCCAGTTATATAGACTTCGGAACCCATAAAGTCGGGACCAGCACGACTCTGGGTACGACGCTTACGAATACTGGAACAGCAAACCTCACCATCACGTCGATCGCCGACAGCCTTGGGCCGCCCTTTACGGAGTCCAATAACTGCCCACTGTCTCCTTCAACACTTTCTCCTGGCGGGAGTTGCGCCATCACTTACGTCTTCGCACCGACCGTCTGGGGGCAGTTCGGAGCTGCACCCGGCCTGGAGATTCAAGACGATGCGTTCAATAACTCGCCGGGGTTCGGATACGTCTCTGGGAAAGCATACAGCGGCGCCGTCACCTTTTCTACCACCAGCATCAACTTCGGGACCGTTGACGCGGGCCAGACAGCGAATCGAACCATGACTTTGACCAATTCGGGCGACCTGCCCCTGTACATTATGAGCAACTTTGGTTTTTACGGCGATGCGAACGGGTCCCTCACGCAAACGAACAACTGCCCCTTGTCTCCGGCCAGCCTCGCCACGGGGGCGAGTTGCACCTTCACCTTCAGCTTTACGCCGTCCTATGCCGGTGGAATTTCGATGTACATGGACGTCAGCGACAGCGCCCTGGGCTTCCGGCAGACGATTTCGTTTACGGGCTCAGGAATCAGTCCAACGGTCTCTTTTCAGGGCAATAACTACTTCCCTAACCAGGGGGTGCATACTACAAGCAGCGCGCAGGACTTAGGCTTGGCCAACCTTGGCAACGCCAACCTGACGCTGAGCAGTTACAGTATTTCGGGTCCAAACGCCAGCGACTTCGCGATCATCAATACCGGTACAACCTGCACCTCCCCGATAACACTAGCTCCTAATGCGAAGTGCGCCATCATGGTGACCTTTACGCCCTCCGCGCTAGGCTTGCGCACCGCAACCATAACCTATGCCGACAACGCCCCCGGAAGTCCACAAACCCTTCCACTTCAAGGAAATGGCGACGACTTTGGTTTGTCTCTTGCCACCGGGAGTTCCTCGTCGGCCACCGTGACCGCGGGGAGCTCGGCAACCTATTCCCTAACCCTGACCCCCGTTGCAGGATTCAGCCAAGCCATTTCGCTGGCCTGCAATGGCTTGCCTGCGCACTCTTTCTGCTCATTCCTGCCCAACCAGGTAACGTTAGACGGAACCAATGCGCAGAACGTTAAGGTGACAGTAGGCACCGCCGCGGCGACGCTGGTGCCACCGGGCACCCAGGGCGCGCCTCCTGCACCCGGAGGGCTTGCCGCCTATGATTGGTGGGTAGCACTGCTACTGATGGCTTCAATCGCTTTGGCCTTCAAGCGGCGGGGACGCGCATCGTTCCTGGCGGGGGCGATTCTCTTGGCCACACTGGCCTTGAGTTGTGGCGGAGGGGGTGGATTCAGCAGCGCCGGAAGCGGGAGCAGCGGTAGCACAAGTAACCCCGGTACGCCCACGGGGACCTATACCTTGACCGTAACAGGCACAGCAGGTAGCCTGACTCACCAAACCACACTGACGCTTACCGTCCAGTAGGCGCCTGGGGGGCGATGGGGGCGAATACGTAGTTCGGCAGGAAGGGTTTAGAAATGCCATAGGAATCCGCGTAGAAAACGATATCGCCCACACCATCTAGGCCATCTTAATTGGCTAATTATAGCGACTTAGCTCCCCAAATGGGACGCGTGGGATTTTGGATGAGCAGCTCAAAATCCAATTAAGCCTATTACTATCAGCTAGTTAAGAAAACGTCAAAAGTTGCTTCTTCAAAATGTGTGTCAAAATGGCACATTGGGTAAAATTTACCCGGCCAGCCCTCAGTCGTCACGAAGGTTCGTCGGCGTAGTAGCCATCGCCTAACGGCTGGGTGCTCTCTTGCCACCATTGCTTCACCACCCAGGCCTCAACCTGCGGCTCCACATCCTCAGGCAAATAGGCGTGCACCACAAACTCCAGCTGCGCACCGGACCACTCAGGCCCCAGGCGCACCTTGTACAACACCCAAGAACAGCCCGCAAGTTGGGTATTGCCATACTGCCGCGCGCTAGGAACAGGAATGAGTTGAACCTTCTGTTCGCCAATTCGCGCCACGACCTGCACGATCTCAACCACCGCGGGAGAATACCGCCACTCAACTTCCCCGCGCCGCAAGCGAATGGGAATCGCCAGAATAGACTCTCCGCCCTCGAAGGCAGGAAGCCGTCCGGAAAAAGCGAGTTCCCTCTTTTGTTTCCCTTCTTTCTCAAAACGTGCCGCCTCTGCAAACTGCATTTCCATCCAAGCGGCCTGGTGAATCCGCCGCAAGGCCAGCGGAACTCCCAGGGCAGCGTCTTCTTCAGAATCCACGCGGCGAATGGATAGTGTTTTAGACTTTGCCGCCTCCGGCGCAATCTCCAGCATCAGAACTTCAAAAGGCCGTATCCAAATTTCCATGCGGTCTCCGGCTTTGAATTGCGAGCCGTTCCGGCCAGCGAGTTGTCTGTGCTCGGGGAAATGCGAGGTGATGCGAATCCTTGTGCCGGGCCGAGCTTCGAGCCCAATCTCAGGCCCAAGATCAAACACCGCTTTCCGAGACTCAAAATGAACGTTGTTGATGAACAAAAACCCTCGTTCCCCTTGAAAGTTGGCGTATCCATAAATTTCATTCTTCCACGGGTCACCCAGAACATTCTTCCGCCGCAGGAACAGCGACTCATTCTTCCTGACCAGAGAAGACATCTCGCCCAGAAAAAGGACATCTTGATCATCCAACAGGTAGAGGTCTCCCCAAAGCTGTGGAAAGATAAGATTCCCGCGCCCGAGGTCCATGATCAAGGCTTCTTTCCAGCGCCGGTTGCCCATAAAGTTTCCCCAGCGCGTGTCCGCGAGCCACACACCCAAGCTGTCTTTATTAATAGGTGGAATGGTCTTTACAAAGCGCGTGCTCTGATCCAGATTCAAGGTCACCGAGTCGCGGTAGTAGAGGGTCGGGAACCAGCTGGTGCCTGATCCTTCCATGTAAAGTCCCGATTCAAAGATGGAATCGCCGTGCAGCGCGAAGAACGGCGAACGCACTCCCCAATACCACATGACATAAATGTCGGGAGCAGCCTTTCTCGCGTTTGCCACGATCTCCAGAAGCCGGTCGTACATTGCCTCCACGGAATATTTTCCCGGCAGGTGTTCATGATGGATGCTATTGCAGTAATAACTGCCTCCATCCAATTTGAAAAACTTGAGGCTGTTCTCGCGGATGTGGTAAAGGATGGCGCTCTGTAGAATTCCGAAATAAGGTTCAGAAGCCACGCAGAGATTTGCAGCCGGCCCGCCGCCCGTCTGGTAGCCATTCCGATAAACGTGAGGAGGGGGCCCGGGCTCCGAAGGTCCCCCGGGTTCAGGAACCTGGCTGGCCCACACCGGAGGATAGTCGCTGCAGGAGGCCGCTCCCCAACTGGTTGCGAACCAGAGGCCAAACTTCATGCCCAGGGCCTTAACACGCTCCACGATTTTCGCAGGCCCGTTCGGGAAACACTGAGGAGCAAAACGTCTCAGGTCGGAAGCGTGGTCCAGCCATCCCGTATCGGGAACGTAATAATCAAAACGAACCCCCTTGGCCTGCCACTTCTCAAGGCGGTCGAGTCCATTTAGCATCTCCACGTCATTCAGCGTGGGGCAGCCGCCCCACTGGTTGTTGATTCCAAAAGGGTCATAGGTGGCTATGGCTTTCTGTTTTCGCGGGCTACGTTCCTGGATATAGGAAAGGAAATGATCGAGAGCCTCGCCCGGCTTTGCGACACTTGCCAGGGAGGTGTAACTGCGGGTCGTTTCACCGGGTTTCAGAAGCCGGCCGGGAAAGTGCAACAGCCTGACCCGCCCCTCACCACCCTGATTAATCCCGGCGGGATGCTCAATCGCACAAAACGCTTCATCGTTGACCAACACGGGTTCACCCTGGCCACCTTCGGAAGTCGGCTTGCCTACGGTGAGGGAATCAAGCTGAACGTCCAGCAAAAGCATTCCTTTGGAACCCTCATTGGTAATTTCCAACCACTTGCGCCGCGTTGGGCCTTCCAATTCAAAGTGAGCGAAGACACGGACCGGTTGGGAAGCGCTTTTCAACTCAAAAACGGCTTGGGTCTCATTCGCTTGCCGTAATGATTGCAGTTGAAAGTCCGCCACGCGAAGATACGGTTTCCCGACCGACACAAACTGGTCTACCAGAACCGGTTGAAAAACATAGTGCCTGAGCACTTCGTCGCTGAGCCCCCCAAAGCGCCG
>JBJKQF010000093.1:0-3728 GCA_046705545.1 Terriglobia bacterium | reverse complement strand
CGCTAGTACTTCGATACTCACTTCGTTTGAGGAGCACGGTAATTACTGCATGTTCAGTCTCGCCTTCCACTAAGATCACATGGACAGCAAAGAAAAACTCTGTAACCGTGGGATGGCAGGACCGAATCATCCTGAGATCCTCCCGTTCAGTGTCACTGAAACCAGACTTATCCGTCGAGAATAGTCGCGTTCGCTGGCCACCTTCCCTAGCTACGCGAACAATGGTCGTGTGTGATTTGGATACGTCCACGAAAACCGGGGAGTGGGTGGTGGCAATAACCTGCCACTCCGGCACCTGCGACAGGTTGTACAGAGCTTCCCTTGCGGCACGTACCATGGGAGGGTGGAGGAAGGATTCTGGTTCCTCGATCAATAGTATTCTTGGGCGATCAGCCGCAATTACCGACTTACCAAGCTTTATCCTCCCAATATCCGCAAGCGTGCCCAAGGCTGACCACAAGAATGTACGACGTAAGCCCGCCCCCTGTTGCGTATGTCGAAATGGTTCTTCGGTCGGGCCTTTTAGACGAATATAACTCCCGGCACCGATCGCCTTTTCTGGATCGAATTTTCCAATCTCGGGGATGAACTCCAGGGTGTAGCCCGGAAAGACAGAACCCACTCGGCCCGCTATTCGTTTGGTCGCTTCCGAGATTTGCTCCTCAACCTCTTTGGCGAACTGGCTCGTGAGCTGCTTTAATTCATCAACTATCCTACCAGCGCGACCAACATCGGCTTTGATAGCCTTTTTCACGGCTGAGGTCAGGATCTCAACGATCTGCGCCTCTGTCGTCGCCGCGTCGTCCGTGGGGCGGACGCGAAGAGGCACTGGGACTCGACTTGCAATCAAACTGTCCCAGCCTCCCATTCCGCCAGCCACCCATTCGGATTCCTCCGCGCTCCAGGAAAACTTCTCGCCTCTTTCATCCGGTGCCGACCATTGCCATTTTACCTTCACGCAATCGCCGTACTTATCGTCGGGATACCTCCATTTCACACCGAGTGTCTCCATATCCTCATCGCTCAAATCGATGAAGACCCCGACCACTGATATGTGGTTCGCCGAATCCTCGTTGCGGAAGTTCCGAAGAGGCTGCGGGGCCCCAGTGCTTGCGAATGCCTCATAGGCATCCAGAATCGACGATTTGCCAACGTTATTAGGCCCAATTAGAACAACGATATCATCCACGTCGAATTCATAGCCAGCATCATCGATGCATCCGAAGTTCGTAATCTTTAGTGCTCTCAGTTTCATAGTCTCGCCTTACTAGGTCAGACTCTGCGGGTAAGAAAGGAAAACAAAATCACGGCTGTTGTGATGTGCGCTGTTGCCGCGCGATATCCACAAAAGTGAGACTACATTTATATACCTCCCAGGCGGCTAGAATGCAATGACACTTCTGGCCCAGAAAGATCGGTCACTTGGGAGTTGGGAATCGGAGTTTCCGAATGAAGGATTTGCGATTGACGATTGGAGAACGAACCGCGAATTACCAATTACGAGTTGCCGGGGAAGATATGGATGGTGAGTTCTGAGTTACAGGCAAAGCCGGGTGAGGCGCCGCGCGGGCTGGCGCAGACCTTTCAGGTCTGCGGTTGCTCCTGTAGCGGCGCTCTTTGAGCGCCGGCACTTACATAAACAAAACCCGGCGGTCACAGACCCCCGCTACAGTTTGAGGGGGCATTCACCAATTAACTCTTGTTTTGCGGCTGGGGGCTAGGCAAGGTGACGACGGCGACGGCGAAGCTCCCGAGCGTGATCGCGTCCCCATTCATGTGGGCTTCGGAAGGAGGATTCGATCCGGTCTGCTCATCAACCACCTCCACGCGGCCGCCGGAGCTTTCCGGCAAGCTGACCCGCACCGGCGCAATCCGCTGGTTTACCAGGAGCACCTTGCGCCCGTCGTGCGGCGTGATGAAGCCCTGGGCATAGACGCCCAAGGGCGACTGGGAAGTTGTAACCAGCACGTCGCCGGGACCAAAGTTTTGCCGGATCAGGTCCAGAACCCAATAGCGGGCGTTCGGCTGGCCGGTTTTCCAATCCACCATGGTGACGCTGGGAAAGAAACCCGGCAACTGCGCCAGCGCCGACTCCGCGAGGGTATTGATGCCCAGGCAGGAGAGGTTGCCGTAAACATAAGCGTAGAGCGCGGCGCTCAAGTTCCAAAAGGCCGGGGGAATGGGCTTCATAACGTGGCCGGGCTCTTGCTGGTGGTTGTCGTCTTCCGCGATGGCGCCCATTTCGTCCACCATCGTTCCTGTCTGCGGCGACAGGCGCTCCCGAATGCTCTCAATGTAGCGCACCACGGCCAGAAAGCGGTCCGCCTGATCGAAGAAGGTATATTGCTCGGTATTCAAATCCGCGTTGGGCTGGCCCATGGCGTAGAAGTGGTAGGAAATCATGTCCAGGGGAACGCCGGGCAGGTGGTTCTGGTGGGCGAGGAAGAATTCAAAATAGTCGGCGAGTGAGGTGTTGCTCAAGGCCAGGGCCACAAACTTGATGTGCGGATCAACCTTGTGGACCGCGCTCACGATCACGTCATAAGCCCGGGTATAAAGTCCGGGGCTCATGTGGTGTTCCAGGTCGATCTCGTTCAAGACTTCCCAATAGTCGATCTTGTAGTGGTGGCCGGAATTGTGGCGGCGTCCGGCCTCGTCCGTAAAGCCTCCCCGCGTGTACCAGGCGGCCAAGCGCCCGTAATAATCCGCCAGCTCCCGCAGCTTGTCATCACGGAATTCCCTGCCTTGCTGGTAATTCCAGGTGATTTGGTTCGGGTCGGCGGGATAAGCGACCGGCTTGGGCGTCTGGAACATCCATTCCGGAATCACGCTGAAATTCACCACCACCGGGTGGCCGGCGGTCGCCTTCATAAAGTCTTCCATCATGGGATCGATCAGCGAGAAATTCCAGAAGGTCTTGCCGTGCGAGGGCGGCGCAAGCTCCGCCACCGCCAGCTTGGGATAGGGCAGCCAGGGGACGTAACGGACGTCGTCACACTCAAGGGCGCGAAGCTCCTGAAAGATCCGGTCATGCACGGGAGACCCGCGCCGCAGCAAGGGGCTGACCACCACTTGGAGGGTGGGTATGGTCTGGGAAACCCGGATCGTCTTTTCCCAGTTCACCCGCACGCCTTCCGCCGGCATCGGCGGCTGCTTCTTGCGGGATTGGCAAGCTGGCAGGAAGATCAGAGCGGTCAGCAGGACGGGAATCGCTTTGCGCATCGGCTTCTCCTGAATCCGGGAATCCACCCTTCAGAGACTTGGGCGGTTTGTCATGCTCTCTGCGGAGCCGGGCAATGAACCGGGGTTCGTGACTCCGCAAAATGCCTGCCTGATGGCGGGCGCTACAAAACTGAGGCTGCGCGCCCCGCAGGCTGTGACTTCGACATCATACCGCCTTATGCCGCCCCGCGCCCCTCCGACTTTGCCCTGAACCCAGCGCCCCCCGCTCATAACCCAAGCCGCAGCTCGCAATTCGGCCCACGAATCGCAAGACGCCCAACGGCCGGCAGCGCTCCCCTCTCCCGGCCACAGAGGCCCTGGGAGAGCCTCTCTGCTGTCCTATGGTCGCTCATTGAAGAGCATCATGGGACGAATGGGACTTTCCTAGCCCCCAGACATTGATTATTAACATTATTATTATCCATAACTTACAAAAACATAAAGAAGGGAATTTCAAAAAAGTGTGTCAAAACGGAACAGCGGGTAATTATTACACCCTGCGCCGC
>JBJKQF010000092.1:0-5141 GCA_046705545.1 Terriglobia bacterium | reverse complement strand
CTTATCCAACCCTCCCGAAATGGCTTGCGCTTCCTTGTACCCGTTGTCACCTTTCACGTGGCAGGTGATGCAAATTGCCTTGGGACTTATTCCCACCATCGCATCCCCGGGCTTAAGAATCTCGTGGTTTGAGTGGCACTGGACGCAGCCCGGAAGGCCCATCCGAGCGAAGGCAGCGCCGTGGGGACTCTTCTCGAACAGCTGTTCGTTCATCACATGGCAGGTGCCACAGACGTTGGCGACCGAGCTGACGCCCGGAGGCGTTGCGCCATGGTTGCCGTGGCAAGTACTGCATGTGGGAGCGGAAATGTCGCCCCCGGCGAGCGCCGCCGCATGCACGCTTTTCTTGTAGAGTTCATACTGGTTGGTCGGAATCTTGTAGCCCTTCATGTAGTTCGCGTCACCATGGCAATGGGCGCAGGTTTCCGCCACATTCGTAGGGTAGACGGGGGCGCGCGGGTCGGAAGGCGCCAAAATGTTGTGAACGCTGTGGCAATCCACGCAGACGGCCACTTTGGTATCTCCCTGCTTCAGCCGCTTGCCGTGCACACTCGTAAAGTATTCACTCATCTGGTCCGTTCGGAGGCTGGGGTTGAACTTCCGCATGTAACTGGGATTGGAATGGCACCGCCCGCAGAACTCAGGAACCTGTGCTTTGGATGGGGCGCCCCGGAATCCCTTGGCAGGGCTCATGGCGTTCATCGAATCATCTGTGCGATCGCCGCCGTGGCAGTCCGCGCAACTGAGTCCCGCCTGATGGTGAACATCACTGGGAAAGAGCTTGGCCGGCTGGCCATACTGGCCGGGAAGATTGGAGTGGCAGGCAACGCAAGAATCTTTCTGGGCTGCAGCCGGCCGGGCGTTCAGACCCCAAAGCACGGCCGCCAGCGCGATAGTCCAACCTCTCATCCGAAAGCTGCGTGAAGATCTGTTCATAACGTTCGCCGCGAAGGTTGCGTTGCCTTCCTTTGTACTAGAAGATCGCCAGGGCCGACATCACGACGATGAACCCTAGAGCGAATATGCCCAACCCTGTAAAGAACCGCGTGAGGCGCCCAAACCCGTTTTTATAGTCAAGAAACGGAACAAGAACCCAAATGGCTCCCGCAACGCCAAATCCCAACAGGCCGAGGAGCTCGCTGTTTATGAATAAGACTTTTGAGGGCAGATATTTCAGAGTTTGATACATGAAAAGGAAATACCACTCAGGGTGAATCCCCGCTGGGGCGGAAGCAAAGGGATTGGCCTTTGTGCCGAGCTCCCAGGGGAAAATGGCTGCCAGCGCGCCCAGAACGCCCAGCGCACCGTACCATCCCATGATGTCGCGCAGAAGGAAGTTGGGGAAGAAAGGCATGGAGCGCTCGATTTCTTTTCCTTCCTTAATTCTTTTCTCCACGCCGGGAGGAACGCTCATTCCCAAGCGTTGTACAAGAAGCAGGTGTAAAGCCAGAAGCAGCGTTGCAAGGCCTGGCAGCACAGCCACATGGAACCCGAAAAAGCGCGTCAGAGTTGCTCCTGTGACCTCCTTGCCCCCTCTCAAGAACACCAAGATCCACTTGCCAATAAAAGGCACAAAGCCTGCCATGTCCGTTCCCACTTTGGTGGCAAAGAACGCCAGGGTGTTCCACGGAAGGAGATATCCGGAAAATCCGAATGCCAGCACGATGAAGAACAGTACCATGCCGCTTACCCAGGTCAACTCACGCGGCTTGCGGTATGCCTTCATAAAGAAGACGCTGAACATGTGAATGAAGACAATGAGGATCATGAGATTGGCGGACCAGCTGTGAATCGACCGGATCAGCCAACCGAACTTGACCTGGGTCATGATGAACTGCACGCTTTCAAAAGCACCGCTGGCCGTCGGCCGGTAATACATGAGGAGAAGAATTCCAGTGAGTACCTGGATGATAAAAAGGAAGAGCGCCATACCGCCAAAGTAGTACCAGATCGTGTGGCGGTGGAGAGGAACCCGCTTATGGCGAAGAAATTCTTCCAGGTTTCCCCCGCCGAGGCGTTCGTCAATCCAGCTGAAGACGCGATGTCTGAGTCCAGTCATAATCATGCATTGCGGACGACAACAATGTCCTTGCCTTGAATGTGAACCTGAAATTGTGCCAGCGGACGCGGAGGCGGTCCGCTGACATTGCGGCCTTGCAAGTCGTAAGTGCCGTTGTGACACGGACACCAGATTTCATGAAGGTCCGGCCGGTATTGCACCGTGCAGCCAAGATGCGTGCAGACGGCGGTAAAGGCCCGATACGTTCCGTCGGAAATGTGAATCAAAACAGCGGGCTCGGACCCGAACCGGAAAACCTTCGCGCTGTTGTTCTTGAGTTCGCCAACCCGTGCGGCCACTACGGAGAGATTGGTGGATTCGCTCACGGGGGGCGGAATAACGTAACGGATCGCAGGGTAGATAAAGGCGGCAATGGTCGCCACTACCCCTGTGCCCAAGATGAGATTGACCCAGCGGCGCCCCAAGTCGGGCTTCTTTTCGCCGTCCACTGAGGATTTTCCCGAGTTGGTGTCAAGGTTCATGGATTAAGTTCCCCTTGGGATTGACTGATCGAAAAAGGCGGTTCACTGCACAAAACGTTTAAGGCTCAGGAACTTCACCTCTTGCTGAGCCTTGGTTGTGGCCGTCGGAGAGTAGTAGTAGATAAAGTCTGCCTCCACCGTTGAGCTGACACCTTGCGCTACCTTAAACGTGAAGGATTCTTTTTTTGTCTCCCGCGGCGCCAAGCGCGTGTCCGACACCACTCTTGCCGCCTTCATAAACACCAAGTCTTCCCGGTGGAGAATTCTGCCGTGCTGATCGGCTACGACACGCGTAAAGACTCTTTCTTTGTGATAGTGCTTTCCACTAAACGGCGCGACATTGACTTGCAGGATTAACTTTCTTAAAGGCGAACCGGTGGGGACCATGTGTCCCGCCCCTTGATTGGTTACGTCAACCTCGACTCGCAGGTTTCCATGGTCGTGCGTGACGAGAAGCTGCCCTCGAATGGCTCTGTTGAGCTGGGTCAGGGAGTGGCTCCCGGGCATTTCGTGGAGGTTGATCTCATGGCCGGCCGTCTGGAGCACTCGCGGGTCTACGACCTTCCCTTTAACTCGGTACATGTGGCACGATTGGCATCCTTCATGTTCTGCGCTGTACGGGCCTTTTTCCCATTCGGTGTAAGTGGTAAGGACCGCGAAGCCGGCGGAGTTCCGGTATTGATGGCACGTCGCGCAAAGCAGTGAGGAGGTGTGCAAAGCGGAATAGGCCGTTCCGTGGACAGGTGAGGCCACGTTTTTCCAGGGGCCCTCCTTGACGTTGTTATAGACCACCACGGCTTTGGGGTTGGGACCACTTGTAGACACACTTCGCATGGAGTGGCAATAGTCGCAGGTTACGCCTTCCCAGCTAACTTTGCGCACCAGTGACAGATCGCCGGTCTCCGCGGCCGTGGGCGAGTGGCAACCCAGACAAACCACTCGCGCGCGAGGGCCGAAATCGGAATTGGCCATCCCAAGTGCGTCCTGAAAGAGCCGGCTCTCCATGGCTTTTGAGTGGACCGATTGTTTCCATCCCTGTTCGATTGCCCGGTGGCAGCCTCCGCAATACTCGGCACTCTGCGGCTTTTCCGCCGCCAGTCTACTGAATGGAGCGGCCAGTAATATGAAGACAAGCAGATAGGAACTTCTCAACATGACCTGCCCCCCAATGAATTTCAGAAGCAGTTCGCCCTAGACTCCAAATTCAATCCAGACTGCAGACGGCCCAGTTGAGTAAATCTCCCAGGTGAGAATTGGATCGGCATCGTCGGGAAGAGCGCGTCACGATAGGAACGCAGCTCCGCTTGGGCATATATTGAGCGTTGTGCAGGAACTTTAGAAAGGTCAGGCAGTGCAAGTGTAAGTCTTAGCTTCGTACGGTCCTCAGGGTCCACGCGCCGCCTCCGTCTGGGCCGATTTCTTGCTGTAAGACCGAAGTAAAGCGGCACAAATTTACCGGGGTCGTACCAAGAAGGCTGTGACCGTCATCACACCTCGGTGTGATGAATCCCATATTTCATTGAGACGGCTTTATATCCCAAACGTCTTGAGGGCGCCCGGCTTTCTTGTGGAGATGGGTTGCAGATGAAGAGGCTGGTCGGTGCAATCCGCGGCCTCCTCGGGAGATTTTATCCTAAGGAAATCCTCACATCACCATTGTGGATACACAGGTCCAGTTGTAAATGCCATGGCGGCAACTGGACGCCAAAAACCTGTAGCAACTTGGAATTGGACAGTACGGAATACCTGGGTCGCTGCGCGCGTGTGGGAAATTCAGCAGTCAAAATGGGAACTATTTTCCTTGCAATAAGCGGCTTAGAATTCACAGCGGCCGCAAACCACGGACCCAGTTGGCTGGGGTCTGAGCATTTGTCCAGAATGGCCTGGGCGAACCCACGCCAGCTCGTTTGGCCCGCGGCCGTGAGATGATAGGTTCCGGTGTAATTTTCGGAAAGCCTCCCACCCGGCTCCGCAGAATAGATGTGGCTGAGAATTTCAGTCGTCTTCGCCGCGATCATCCGACTCCACGTTGGTGCTCCGATTTGGTCGTCGACTACCCGGAGCTCCTCCTTCTGTGTTGCCAACCGAACGATGGTAAGCAGGAAATTCTTACCCCGGGTACCATAGACCCAGCTGGAGCGGAGGATTAAGTGAGGAATGCCTGCCGCCTCGATGGCCTTTTCGCCGGCAAGCTTGGTTTTGCCGTAAGAATTAATAGGATTTGGAGGATCGGACTCTAGGTAAGGCGAGCTTTGCTTCCCATCGAAAACGTAATCCGTTGAAAAGTGAACCAGCGCAGCGCCCATCGCTTTTGCGGCCTCGGCCATTACCCCTGGAGCTTCGCCATTCACAATTTGCGCTGTTGTTAGGTCAATTTCCGCCCGATCGACGCTGGTATAGGCTGCGGCATTAACAATCAGGCTGGGCCGCAGATCGCGAATTGTGTTGCGAATCAGCTCAAGCTTGACGATATTAAGTTGCTGACGATCAAGTGCGATCACCTCACCCAATTCGCAAAGATACCTGTTCAGTTCCCATCCGAGCTGGCCATTATTCCCGATGAGCAAAATCTTTGGTTTCATGATGCCTGATAGGAAGGG
>JBJKQF010000091.1:0-6013 GCA_046705545.1 Terriglobia bacterium | reverse complement strand
TGGCCCTATGCGTGGCCGGCGGCCTGCTGCGCCTGGCGCCGGTTTTTGTGTTGAGAGAGCGGTTCAGCGGGCTCGTCGCGATCCAGGCCGGGCACAAGCTCGAGACGCGCGGCATGTACGGCGTGGTCCGCAATCCCAGCTACCTGGGAATGCTTATCGGGTCATTGGGATGGGTGCTGGCGTTTCGCTCCGGCGTGGGCGTCATTCTGGTAGCGGCATTATTGATCCCAATTTTGCCGAGGATTCATGCCGAGGAGCGGCTGCTGCACGCGCATTTCGGCGCGGAATACGAAGCCTACCGCAGTCGCACGTGGCGGCTGGTGCCGTGGATCTATTAACGGCGGCCTTGGCTGACCAGCGCCAGCTGAAATGGGTTTCTTCCCCACCATATCGTTATGCGCTTCGGTGTTTTCAACAGGTGGGTTAACGGAGGGGTGGGTGGCGCGAGCACGGTTGCGAGAAAGCAGGAGCGATTCACGAATCGTTCGCGCATCCTTCCTCAGTGTCGTCTGGCATGAAGGGTAGGGGCGGACGGTGTCAGGCCGCAGGATCGCGCAGCTTGCACAAAGCGCAAAGTCTGCGCCACCCGCGAATGTTCTCGGTCATGACTCCGGATCATGACCTCTAGACTCAAACCGACAAATCAGCTAGGGCGACAAGGAAGATTGACTTCGCCATTACAGGGGCGTAGCCTATGCGCAAATATCTTTGAAAGCGCCGCCAGAACGGGTCCTGGCGCGCATTTGGTGTTCTATTCTTATGGAGGGAAAATGTTCTGCAAAGAGTGCGGGAGCGAGAACCCTGCGACTGCCCGAGTGTGTGGCAACTGCGGCAGTGCGCTGCCAGGGGAAACGCTACCGCCAGGCGAATCGAAAACTGAAATCGTATCCTCCCAATTGCCGGAAGAATCGAAGGAGATCACACCACCAGATGACGCTTCGTCTTCCAGTGAGAGGAGGAAACATCCCCTATATGGAGCAGGTGGGTGGTTGCTACTCTTCTGTATCGGCACCGCGATTGTCACCCCGCTCATCACCAACGTGCAGGTATTGCATTCGAAAAACGTCTTGACGGCAATATTGGCTTTTGCGCTTGCTGCTTTTGCACTCGATGTCGGCGTCAGCCTGTGGCGTCTTCGGCCTGATGCGTTGAGTGTGACAAAAGTGTACTTTATCGTTCTATTGGTACTGGCGGGGGTAGAGATTCTGGGGTGGCTTTATACTTTTAACGCAGCCAAAGAGGCCGCCGAGCCGGGACCAGACAGTGGCCTTTGGTCGGCGGCTCGCCTAATTCTTTTTGTTGGCATCTGGTGGTCTTACTTTAAAAAGTCAAAGCGGGTCAAGGTCACATTTGGACGAAATTTATAGGGATGTCCTAGAACTTACGGGGGAGTGATGAACATGGCCTTCATCAACGGTAAGCCCTAACCCGACCGGGGTTTTTATACCGCACAAATGATCGTCCGAGCCACAGAGTCTAGCAACCCTAATGCCCGCAACCAAGAACCTCGAAGAGCCTCTTCCTTGACCGGTACCAGCGGATTGGGCGGGTGGCGCAGACAGTGATTTAAAACGTTTCTGATGCGCGAGGCTGAGGATTAGAATGGCGGGGTTTGGAAACCGCACGGGGGGATTTCAACCCCAAGCCGGCGTTGGGATAAAGGTCTTGAGATTCCCGGAGGGATGGGGCGGCGAGAATAAGAAGCTGCTGCGGTACGAAAGCGCCAAGACGCAGACCTAAAAGGGTTGCGGCAACCCCGTTCAAAAAAGTGCATGAACAAAGGCCCCGAGGCGAGAGATGGGGTATTCGGGGGTGGATCGGCAGTGACTAATCTCTTCGATCTGAGGTATCCAGGGAGCGGTAACTTGGCAGGCTACAACTAAGACTCCGCCAAGAAAGGTCGTTCCGACGTTCTTAATCTTTGGGGAGGTTGGGTCAAGAGGCTCTTCTATCACCCGTAGATTCAGTAGCAAGGCGTCGCAGCCCCGCTTCGCGAACCCTCCAAGCAATGTATACGTTCCCAGGGGTCCGCTTCCGCCGGACTCCACACCCGCCGAAAGGGCATTCAAAACGGCCCGGATAACGGCCGGTTCTTCGAGAGTGAAAACGTGCCTTTCACCAACTTTCATCTGCAACCTTCTACCTTCACCGCCACTTTGCATAGAAAAACGGGCAGCCTATGCTAACCTTCTAATGACAAAGGTGCAATCGTACGAAAGTACCAGCACCATGGTGTTGGGAGCCCCCCGGTCACTGGCCATCCACAAGGACATAGGAATCCTCGTAATATCACTATTGTGTGAGAACGGTCATATCTGCTGATTCAATAGGCCCCAATACCTGTCCAAAGGACCATAAATCCGGCCGCGGGTGGCGCAGACATCGTTTTCTAATGTCTGCGAACAGCTTCGCTGCGAGTTAGAATGGCGGGGTGTCACAGCCAGAGGGGATTTCAGGACCAGGCCGGCCTTAGGACAGAAGTCTCGATGTTCCCGGGGGGATGGGGCGGGGGGAATAAGAGTCTCCTGCGGTGCGACAGCCCCGAGAGCCCGCCAACGGGAAGATGTATAGGAGCGCCTTTAAGCACGGCGTGATTGCCGGAGCGAGGAGTCAAGTTGAAACCTGCGGAATGGTGGCGACTGCTGCGTTGGAATTGGATTCATCTGGGTCCCCGGCGCGACGTTACGATCGAGACAGCAAACGGGTTGCTATCCGTCGACAGCGCGGACTGGCTGATCGGAAAGTATCTCTACGTCCGGCGTGGACACGAACTGGGTGAATTCCGCCAGGCAATGGAGATCCTCAGCCGGGAGGGGCGGTTGCGCCCGCCGGGGCAAACCGTGCTGAATGTGGGCGCCAACATCGGCATGACCTGCATTGGCCTGCTGAAGGCCGGGTATTTCCGCCGGGCGATTGCTATTGAGCCGACACCCAGCAGCTACCGCTTGCTGAAGCACAACATTGCGCAGAACGGTTTCAGTGAATGCATTCGGTCTTATCCACTCGCTTTGTCATCGAGGTCTGGAACTTGCGAGATCGAGATGTCTGATGAGAACTCGGGAGACAACCGGGTTCGGCTTACGGTTGAGAAAGGTTTCTTCCACGAGGAACGCCGAAGAACCGTCCAGGCGCCCGTGAAGACCACTGACGACTTTCTTGCGGAGTACCCGGAGACAAGCCAAGAGAACATTGAGCTTGTCTGGGTGGATGTTCAGGGACACGAAGGACATTTCTTTCGCGGCGCAAGAAATTTGCTGGGTCGTGGCGTGCCCGTGGTGAGCGAATTCTGGCCCTACGGTATTTTTCGATCCGGCCTGACGGAGGAGGATTTTACGAAGATTGTGTCCGGATATTTTACGCACTTTTATGTGCTCGGACCCGAGCACCCGCAAAAGGCACCCGTGAAAGAGGTCAACAGTCTCTTTGCCCGGAACCGCGGCCCCCGGCAAATGTGCTCGGTGGTCTGGATTCGCGACGCGAGCGGTCCGGCACCGTCCTGAAGGGATTGGAAACAATGATCATGGGGGCAATAAACAAGACGTAGCCGCAACCAGACTTTTTCTGACTGGAGCTCTCGGTTGATTTGGAAAAGGTTGTTACAGACCTTTCATGTCTGCGAAGCGGGCGGAGGGGCAGGTCGTGATAAGATGCGCTCAGTTCCAAAGAGAACATTGAGGTGAGCGGACACCTTAGAAGAGGCGAAAATGAAAAGAAGAGAATTCCTGCAAGCTTCCCTGGCGTCGGGATTGCCAGCGGCGTTTCAGAACCCAACGAAAGCTGCGGCCGGGACGGCCGGCGGCGGTGCTGACGAAAACGGCCAACAGACCATTCTTGCGGGGGTGAAGGCGGCGCTGGATCAATCCATCTACCCTGCTCTGCGGCAGCGCGCCTATCCCGGCCACTTCTGGATTGATGCGCACGGCGATTACGGCAAGGATGTGACCTGGCCCGGCCTGGACTCCTGGCAGATGGCGGGAGCGTATCTGCTTCTGGGCAAGCAACGGGCGATTCTGGACTACTTCGATTTTGTCCAGGCTTCGCAGCGCCCGTCTTCAGACCGGGATACGTTCTATGCGCGCGGCAACGTGCCTTTCGCCATATTCCCGGCGGAGAAGCCTTTTGAGAACTTGGATCACACGTATCTGCGCGGCATGAGGTATCCCCAGGAGATCTATACTTACAAGCCCGTGGCGCACCCGGGGCAGCCGGCGGATGCCGACATGCGCCCGAGAAAATGGATCGGTCTTTTCACGCATTGGCAGGAAATTGCCAATCCCCTCAGCGTCCTGGGCCCCATCTGTTTTGTCCTGACAGGGCAGGAGATTTTTGAGGCCACCCAGTCGAAGGATTGGCTGGGGGAAAAGATGCCCGTTCTGGAGGAGGCCGGCCAGCACCTCTTGACCCGGATGACCTCCAACGGATTGCTGGGCGGTGCGGGCTTTTACATCGAGTCCCCACCCCGCGACCAATGGGACGGCGTGACCCAATGCTATGGCATTTACGCGTTCCGGCAACTGGCCCGGCTGGCCGCTGTCCTGGGTAAGCGGGATGCCGCCGGCGCTTGGGACCACCACGCCGATGCGCTGCAATCAAGATTCCTCGAGGTCTTCTGGCGGGGCGACCACTTTGCCGAATACCTCCATCCGCAGCACGGGCTGGTGGATTCGCACGGACTTTCCGAGGTCAACTGGGCGGCGATCGGCCTGCAAGTGGCCACGGACGCACAGATCAAGCGCCTTTGGCCCGTTCTTACCGCGCAGCCGATGTTCTGGCGCGGAGGCATGCCGACGCATCTGGTGACGCACCCCCAAACCTATAAGAGGTGGGAACTGTCGGAGCCGGTGCCGTTCCCGTATGATTCCTGGACCAAGGACGTGGCCGCCATGGGCCGCGTGTGGTACCTGGAAGTTCTGGCGTGCCAGCAGATGCACGACGAGAAGCGCCTGCGGGAGGCCGTCTTGAAGGTGTGCCAAAGGGGCCTGAAGGACGGCGGGCTCTGGTATGAGCGGTACCACGCCGGGGAAGACAACACCGTGGTCCCCGTCGGCATGTACGGCTACTGTGAATACCCGGCTATTCTTGTTCGCGCTGTGTTTGGCAACCTTGCCGTTTTTCCTGAATGCAAGCAGCTCTCCCCGCTCCATCGGCCCGTGGCTTGAGCGCGGCGCCGCGGCGCCAGGATTGCCCACTTTGTAAGGTGTAGCCCGCGAGCCCGCGGACGCTCCAGTGCCAGTGTCTGCATTCCCCTCCTCAAAACCCAGCCTGTTCTTCTATAAAGAGCCACGGCAGAAGCGCCGCGGCGTGGCTTCCCGAAGAACCCAAAGAAAGCGATTGCGATAAATCTCCGGCGGTGGTAGAGAATTCATGCAAACCAGCAGGAAAGCTTTAGCCGGGGAGGTGGGGATGCGAGCCTTTCGATTTGCTTGTGTGGCGGTGGTGCTTGCGGCGATGTGCCCGTCGGCGGGATGGGGACAGCGGCAGGGCGCGGGGGCGGCCGCGCCAAAGGTCGTTGAGCTGAGCGGCGGAGGATGGAAGCTGGGATCTTTTCCCATGGGAGAGGGTGAGAAGCAGGGAGCGTTCCTGCCATCCTACAACGATCGGGATTTTCGGAAGGCTCGGGTACCGGACGAGGTGCAGCTGGAGCAGGGCCTGAAAGGCATGGAGCTGTTTTACCAGAGCAAGAAGCTCAGTACAGTGAACGAGAAAGAGTGGTGGTATCGCAAGCAGTTCAACGTGCCGGAAAGCGACCGGGGAAAGCTGGTGCGGCTGGAGTTTTCGGGAGTGGACTATTACGCCACCGTGTGGTTGAACGGGAAGAAGCTGGGAGAGCACGAAGGCGCCTACGCGCCGTTTGCGTTCGACGTGAGCTCGTTCTTGCGCTATGGCGGTGAGAACACTTTGGCTGTGAAGGTCACCTGCCCTTGGGTTCCCAAGGACCGGGGCTTCCTTGAGTATCTCAAAGGCAATTGGGTTATGCCGAGCGCCTTGACCATGCAGTTCCCATTTCCTCCTT
>JBJKQF010000090.1:0-4182 GCA_046705545.1 Terriglobia bacterium | reverse complement strand
AAGATCCGCTTGGGATTCTTGGGATCGAGCAGGATGGTGTGGAGACAGAGCCCGCCCGCGCCCGGCTGCCACTTGGGTCCGGTTCCGTGACCGCGCAGGCCGGAGACCTCCTGCCAGCTGTGCGCGCCGTCCGTCGAGCGGAAGAGCGCGGCGTCCTCGACGCCGGCGTAAACTGTTTCCGGATCGTGGTGCGAAGGCTCAAGGTGCCAGACGCGCTTGAACTCCCAGGGGTGCTGCGTGCCGTCGTACCACTGGTGCGTGGTGAGGGCGTGGCCGCTTTCCGGAGTGGTGTCGTAAACGAACTTGTTGCTTTCGCCTTGTGGAAAGCCTTGGGGTGACTTCGTCACTCCGCCACCCGGAGTCTCCCAGGTCTTGCCGCCGTCGCTCGACCGCTGGATTACTTGTCCGAACCACCCGCTTGACTGCGAGGCATAAATCCGGTCCGGGTCAGCCGGGGAACCCTTTAGGTGGTAAACTTCCCATCCCGTAAAGTGCGGCCCGCTTACTTTCCAGTGCTTGCGGGTGCCGTCTGCTGTCAAAATAAACGCGCCCTTGCGTGTTCCCACCAGTACGCGTACGCTGCTCATGCGTCATCTCCTTTTGGATTGTTTTCAATGCCGCCCCTTGGTTTTTCATGGCCCCGCAGTACCCAACATTATCCAAAACGCGCGGGTTTAGAACGCAGCAATATCCGGCTCGCTGCCAAATTACTTTGCCCCGTTTTGTGCAAGCTTGTCGGTTTGCGCGCGCAGAAGCTTCTCTCGCTCGATGATCTCCGGCGTCAGCATGTCACCAAAGTCTTCCAACTCCATGATCGGGCGGAGCTCAATCTCAACCCCGCCGCCAAAGGGCGCGCGCTTGAGCCATTCGACGGCCTCCTCCATCGACTTTACCTTCCAGAGCCAGAAACCCGCGATGAGTTGGTGAGGTTCGGGAAATGGGCCGTTGATGACCGTCCGTTCGTCTCCGGAGAATCTGATGCGCTTGCCCTCTGAACTCGGGGCCAGACCTTCGCCCGCCAGCATGATGCCGGCCTTCACCAGTTCTTCGTTGTATTTGCCCATCAGTTCAAAGATTTTCGGGTCGGGCAGTATTCCGGATTCTGAATCTTTGTTGGCTTTGACCAATACCATTACTCGCATTTTTGCCCCTTTGCGTGAATTCTAAGCTTTAAACTAACCCGTGGGTTAGTTTTCTTTTTCACAATTGACCATCCACGGAATGCCAAAACGATCGACCAGCATGCCAAAACGTTCGGCCCAGAAGGTCTCCTGGATAGGCATTTTTACCTGGCCGTTTTCCGCCAGCCCCTGAAAAATCCTGTCCGCCTCAGCAGGTTCCTTGACGCTCACATTTACCGAGAATCCCTGCGGCTTCTGCTGGCGGCCTGGAGGCGCGTCGGAGCCCATCAAGACTTGGCCGTTGACGCTCATGCGGACGTGCATAATCTTCTTCAGCCACTCCGAGGGAACTTGGCTTGCTGCGGGGGTGCCTTCGTGGGTGGTGATAAATTCAATCTTCCCGCCCAGCAGCTTTTCGTAAAACTTGAAAGCTTCCTCGCACTGGCCAGTAAATAAGAGGTAAGGATTGATCTGCATGATGCGCTGCCTCCTGGAAATTTAAACTTTGGATCTTGCCCCGAAAGATTAGTAGCGTCTATGTTGCCGGGTTGCGGCTGCGCTCACGGAAGATCGCGCCCAGTTTCCGGGAATTTGGGTAGCAGCGGCCTCGGATCACGCTCCTGCCAACGGCGCCGGACTTCCGCAAGGACCGCTTCCCGGTTCTTTGCCATTTCGTCGATGACTGCGCAGGGGGCTGCTGTCTGTTGGTGTCGTGCCCCCCAAATCAAGAGCTCCAAGAGCACCGGCGCCAGGTCAATTCCTTTCTCTGTCAGGCGATAGTGCACACGGCGCCCGTCTTTCTCAGCTGGCTCAGCGCTCAGAATTCCGGCCGTTTCGAGCTTCCGCAAGCGGTCCGCCAGGATGTTGGTGGCGATGCCTTCTCCTGACTGCCGAAATTCCTTGAAGGTCCGGAATCCGCGTACCATCAAGTCTCGGATGATCAATAACGACCAGCGATCTCCAAACGTCTCGAGGGAAACGCTCACTGGGCAACCGGAGCGGCGTTTTGATCTAGATTTCCCCAACACTGAAAAACCGTAGCAAAGTCACTTGCATAATGCAAGTAAAATTCTAAGAGTCCGATTCCTTCCACATATGGGGGGGTGGAACTACAACTACCCGGGCATGCCTTGCTTTTTTCGACAGGCATGAGGTTGAAGTAGACTGGCCGCTGTCTGCAGGCTACAAAGGCTTGCTGGCTGCCCGGTGCGCGTGTATAGTTGTCGGCGACTGGTCTGTGGAATTCTGGTAGCTTGCAATGCCGAACAACCCCCTGCCGGGTGTGTCAAGAGACCTCCCGCCGTTCTAAGGAGCGTTCATGGTTCGTCGCGCTTGTGCCTGCGCTTTTAGTTTTCTGGCCATGCTCTCCCTCGCCTTATCTGCGTCAGTGGAAGCTGCACCCGTCAAGGTCACGGTCCACTGGGACAAGGTGGTTGGTATCTCGAAGACGAGCCCCTCGTTCTTGTATCTTGCTACCCCTCTGACCAGGCGCGGGTCGCCCCTTCACGATCCCACGCTCAAGACAGTTAAGGATTTGGGCGCCGATTATGTGCGCGCCGTACCTTGCAACCTTTGCCCGCACCTGGAGGTGCCGGAACTCAAACCACCTGGGAAAGATTCGACGTTTTGGGATTTCTCCCACGTCGACCCGCAAATTGAGGACGTCATGAAGGCCCTCAATCCCCATCCGGTCGTCTGGAACTTCAGCACGATTCCGGAATGGATGTTTAAGACACCCAAGCCGGTTTCATATCCGGCGGACCCTGATCAGCTTGATTACGATTACGAGCAGGGGAAGGAACTTGCGGTACCTTACAGTGTGGTGGCGGACTATTTTGCCCGCGTGGTGAGCTGGTACGTGAAGGGCGGCTTCACTGACGAGCTGGGAAAATGGCACTCGTCCGGACATCACTATCATATCGCCTATTGGGAAGTTCTGAACGAGCCGGACATCGAGCACGGGCTGAGCCACGAAGTTTACACAAGAATCTATGACGCTACGGTGGCAGCCATCCATAAAGTGTCACCGCAAACAAAGTTTGTGGGAATTGTGAGTTCCTATCCGGGCAGCCAGTCGAAGTTTTTCGACTACTTTCTGGACCCCAGCCACCATAAGCCTGGTATTCCGCTTGATGCGATCTCCTATCACTTTTACGCTGTGCCGGGGGAGGAAGAGTCCGAGGAAGTGAATTCCTATACGTTCTTCCTGCAAGTGGATCGCTTCCTGGAGGTGTCGGGTTATATTGGAACCCTTCGCGACCGGCTTTCGCCCAAGACTCGCATCATGGTTAATGAGGTCGGCTCCATGCTGTCAACGGATTGGCAGCAGGCGAAGCCCGGCTATGTTTTCAAGCCCATCAAGCCTTTCTACTGGAATCTTTCTGCGGCGCTCTACGCCTACGTCTTTGCGGGGCTGGCTCGCCAAGGGGTCCTGGCGGCGAATGAGTCGATGATTGGAGCTTACCCCGGCCAGTTTCCCAGCATTGCCATGCTGGACTGGAAGACCGGCCGTCCCAATGCGCGATTCCGCGTCCTGCAGCTCATTCGCGATAGTTTCCGGCCCGGCGACAAGATTGTGGAGGCTTCCATTGATTCCGGCGCCGTGATGGCGGCGGCTTTTGTCAGTCCCAGCGGCTCGCGCCGGCTCCTGCTTGTGAACAAGCGGCAACAGGACTTGCAGATCAGCCTGCCGGAAGCCGCTGGCGCAAAGCTTGAAGTGGTCGACCTCGAAACGGGTTCCGGCCCGCCGCGCGTGATCTCCTTGAAGGGTTCCTCGTTCAATCTGGGCGGGTTCGGAGTCGCGGTTCTGACTCTTGCCAGGTGATGTCCGGCGCTTTGCGGTCCATTCTAGGTCGGGATGTGGAAGGATGTCCGGGAAGAAGCTTCCCCTCGATCGCGTGAGAACGCTGCCCTATTATGGGAAGCCCTTTCCGTTCATCCCTTGGGCGCTGAGTTCGAAGCTTCGCGTATCATTTGTTTTTGCGAGCCGTCTTTTGGGCGAGCTGGGTTGGCTGCAATTTCTTGGCTTCTGGTTTTTGATGCCATTTCGCATCATTCCGGC
>JBJKQF010000089.1:0-21994 GCA_046705545.1 Terriglobia bacterium | reverse complement strand
TGACCCCGGCTGCTCGAACAGCCGGGGTCAGGAACGACGGCTGGCGATGTGGCACACCGGCGAACCGCGTCTAATCTGTTTCTACCATCAATCCGCCGCTGCCGCAAGCAGCTCCAGCCTGCCGGTTTACCAAGAGAAAGCTAATAAAAACAGGAGGTTGCATGTCAACGGAAAGGCTCAAAGCCAAGGCAGAGAGGCTGCATTGGGCATTTGGGACGCTTAGAAGGCGCCTCCCAGCAGGCGGCCGGAGCCGGACTCTAAATGTTGATTCTGAACGAACGGTGGGTTCTGGAAACACCTGTTGGACATGGAGCTTCTTGCTTCTACTGGTTCTTGTCCTGCCAAGACTCTGTGTGGCCCAGGAGCCGCCTTACTTTGTTACCTATTCCGACCAGATGGAGGAACCGGGGAACCTAGAGGTCTCGCTGAAAGGGGCAGCCGGCACCCCGAAATATGGGAATTCGTTTCTGAGCGAGACTCTCGAGCTGGAATACGGCATGAAGGGATGGTGGACGACGGAGTTTTACTTCTCGGGGCAGCACACTTTTAACGATTCGACGATTTTCAGCGGCTGGAGGTGGGAGAACCGCTTTCGGCCGTTGGCCCGGGAGCATTTTGTTAATCCAGTGCTCTATGTCGAATACGAAAACGTAAACTTCGCGGACAGAAGCCTTTTGGAAGTTACCGGCCATGACAGCGTTTCGGACCTGCTCTTGACCAATGCCCAAGGGCGTTCAGAGACAGAGCGATCGTTGGAAACAAAGCTGATTCTTTCCAGTCATGCGCGAGGTTGGGACGTTTCTGAGAATTTTATCGCCGAAAAAGCCCTGAATGAGAGCGAGCCTTGGGAGTTTGGATACGCCCTGGGCGTCAGCCGTCCGCTGGCGCTTGCCGCCCGCTCGAAAGCCTGTGTCTTCTGCGCGGAGAATTTCTCCGCGGGCGCCGAGCTCTACGGCGGACTGGGCACCGTGGACGGGTTCGGTTTGAAAGCTACGTCGCACTATTTGGGTCCGACTGTAAGGTTCAACATCCCGCACGGTCCAAGCATTGCCTTCTCGCCGGATTTCGGGCTCAACGATAACGCTTTGGGAGTGCTCTACCGCTTCAGCGTGTCGTATGAGTTCGAACAAATATTTCACCGCGGGAAAAGAGAATAAAGGAGCCGCGTGGGTTTGTTAGGTGATCGTCCATGCCCCGGGAACTTCCTGCACAGGGGGGCGATGGCAATCCATTTCTTGCGTCAAGAGCCCCGGAAACGTACTGACTAACCAGAAAAGGAGAGGAAAGGATGGCGCGTATCAGGGAGATTCTTGTGGGAATTCTGGGTCTTGCAATGTTGCTGGCCACATTGAGCTGTGGCGGCAGCGGGCAGGCTCCGGAATTCAAAACCGATGTGGATGTGACGCCAGCGGAGGATTCCATCGGCGAGCGCCTGTTCCTGGATTCGCGATTCGCAGAATATTTTGCCGTCCACATGACCGGAGTGAACCAGCCGCTCACGGTGGGGGATCCCGTTGTGGAACAGGTTCAAACCACAGGCGGCGCTCTCGCGGGACCCTTTGCGGGGCAATCCATCAATTGCAGATCCTGCCATTTTGTCACTGAGTTTCAGGGTATTCCCGGAGCGGGCAATCGAACTTATTCCGATTTTACGACCCGCAGTCCGATTCCGCGGCCCATCAACGGGTTTACCACAACCCCCCGAAACGCCATGCATATGGTGGGATCGTTGCAGCCGCACCCAGGACCGACTTTTCTCCACTTTGACGGGCAGTTTGTGAGTCCTGAGGAACTGGTGAAAGCAACGCTGACAGGCATTGAGTTCGGCTGGGCTCCCAACCAGTATCGACAGGCGGTCGCCCACATTGCCTTGATCATCCGCCAGGACGACGGATCCAGCCAACTTGCCATTGATCGCACCAACGGACTTTCCTACGGAAAGTTGTTTCTGGGAACGGACCCGGTAATTCCGCCCGACCTCCTGATTCCCGCGGACGACCGTATCAACGTAAAGACCGCGACGAACGAGCAGATCTTGAATCTTGTGGACAAGTGCATCAGCACGTATATGGGTGACTTGCTTTTTCAGCAGGATGAATTCGGCCGCTATATCGGGTCGCCGTACGACGTATTCCTCCGGATTAATCACCTGCCGGTACAACCCAAAGCGGGCGAGAGCATCGCGCAGTACAATCAGCGCCTGTTGCAGATTGTGGATGGTCTGAGCAATCCGACTTGGGTCAATGGGAGTTACGGATCGTTCACATACCACGACCAGCCGTTTCAGTTCGGCCCCACTGAACTCGCTGGTTTAAAGCTCTTTCTGAGAAGCGTGCCGGGAGCTCCCGATGGTTCACAGCATGCCGGGAATTGTGCTTCCTGCCATCCCGCGCCAAACTTCTCCGACTTTAGCTTCCACAACACGGGCGTGACCCAGGCGGAATACGACAGCGCGCACGGGGCGGGAGCTTTTATGAACCTCAGCATCCCGTCGCTTGCTGAACGGGACAAGAACTACAATCTCTATCTTCCCGCTACTCCGGACCATCCCAGTGCCCTGGAACCTTTCCGGCGCCCCGCTGATGCAACCCATCCGGGATACACGGACCTGGGATTGTGGAACGTCTATTTGAATCCCGACATGCCCAACCCTCAGCCGAGCCTGAAGGCCCTGCTCTGCGGCAATGGGCAGGACTGCTCCGTGGATGAGGGGTTGGAAAGAACCATAGCGCGCTTCAAAACGCCGATCTTGCGCGATCTGGAGGATTCCAGTCCATATTTCCACAACGGCAGTGCGGCGACGCTGGAGGATGTCATTCAGTTTTATATCAACAGCTCGCAACTGGCCCGCGAGGGGCTGCTACGCAATCCACCGCCAGAATTTCGCGGGATGTCCCTGAGCAAGGAGGACATCGACGCCCTCAGGGCATTCCTTCAATCTCTGACCGAAGATTACGATGACACGTAAGACGGGGAATCCGCTTGTCTTGAGGGATTCAGGCGCTAGCGAATCTTCCCTCGCGCTGCCACCTTCCACGTGCCTTGCACGCGGCCGGCGCGGAGCAGAAACGCTTCGTCATGAAGGTTGACGCAGGTGCAGACGTGGTTGGGAATCACGGTGAGAATTTCTCCCACGCGGAAACTATGGCTGGAGCGACTGATGTCAAGATAGCCGTGTTCCTCATTCAGCTTGATCAGAGGGGCGTCGGGGACCTCGACGACGTATCCGTAGCCCGTGGCAGGACTGGCGTGCAGTTCTTCAGAAGATAGTGTTTTAGAGCCCGCGTCGATCATGGCGCGTCCGGGAACCGCCGTGGAAACCACTGTGACCACCACTCGTGCCGCACAATCCTCGATCCCGCAGCAACCCTGCTCAAAAGTATTACGGTCGTTGTACGCGTAGGTCCCGGGGCGAATCTCCGTGAGGCTTGGAATTCTGCTGGACAGCCGCGCCGAGGGCGTTGAGCCGCCAGAGACGATTTCCAAATCCAGGCGCGCTTTGCGGAAGGCTTCCGTGACCAACTCGAATTTTGCCGCTACCTGCACTGTTTCCTTCTCCCGCCCTGCTTCATTTCCCCAGATGTTGCCTGGAAAGGTCATCAGCCCCCGAAATTTCAAGCCCGGAAGCTTCTGAATCTTTCGCGCCAGCTCGACGCAAGCCTGGCCCGGCGGCAACCCGCAGCGCTGAAAGCCCGCGTCAAACTCCACCAAGACGCCGATGGTGGCATTGAGCGAGCTTGCCGCCCCGGAAAGTCCCAGCGCGGTGGCTTCGTTGTCGAGCGAAATCAGAATTTCACGGTCACGCGCCAGGGTTGCGAGCCGCCGGAATTTCTCTTCGCCCCAGATGGGATAGGCCACCAGAATCCGGTCGAGTCCAGCTGCGGCCATCACCTCCGCTTCCCCGACCTTGGCGACCGTCAGTCCGATGGCGCCTCGCTCCATTTGCATCCGGGCTACTTCCGGCGTCTTGTGGGTCTTGGTGTGTGGGCGCAATCGGAGCCCTTGTTTCCGGCAGAGATCGGCCATCCGGTCAAGGTTGCGTCCGAGGACGTCCAGGTCAATTGTTAAGGCGGGAGTGGACAGTTCCCGGTAATCCATCCCCACTGCTGTCCAGGCCGGGGGATTTTTTTCAGGCATGCAACTCCCTTGCTATGACGGGGGCTGAAAAACTCCTCTATGCTATTGCGGCGGACCCCAGTATAATGGCGCGCCAAGACAGCGTAAAGCTTGAGGCCGGGTGGAGAATGAGAGCAGACTCAAAAGACCCCACTTCTTCCCAGCTCGCGACGGAGGTTCTGCCCCGCGAGATCGGCGTTCTGGGCGCGACGGCGATCGTGGTGGGGTGCATCATCGGGTCCGGAATATTTTTGGTTCCCCACAACATTGCAACGCAGGTTGGCAGCGTATTCAGCCTCTACATGGTTTGGATTGTCGGCGGGGCGCTGGCGCTGGCCGGCGCGCTATCGCTTGCGGAGTTGGGCGCCGCCATGCCGGAAGCGGGCGGAATCTACGTCTATTTGCGGGAAGCTTACGGGAAGCTATTTGCCTTCCTTTACGGCTGGGGCTCGCTGCTGGTGATCGACGCAGGCTCCGCGGCCACGCTGGCGGCCGCTTTCGGCATCTACGCCTCGGCATTTGTTCCCATGACCCCGCTCGAACAGAAGCTGCTAGGGGTGGCGATGATCGCTCTGCTGACCCTGGTGAATATTCTGGGCGTCCGGAAGGGCACGGCGGTCCAAACCATCTTTACCATCGCCAAGCTGGCGGGATTGGCCATCATCATCGGCTGCGCATTTTTGCTTCCCCGGGTAACGCCCGCGGTTCCGCCCTCTCCTTTGCCCACGCCCCACACCACACTGAGCTCCTTTGGGGTAGCTTTGGTCGGGGTTCTTTGGGCCTACCAGGGATGGCACCAACTTTCCTATACGGCCGGGGAGGTTAAAAATCCTTCCCGGATTCTTCCGATTGGCTTTTTCCTCGGCATGTCGATTATCGTCCTTGTCTATCTGGCCGCCAACGCCGCGTATCTGCGCGTGCTGCCGCTCCAGTCGCTCGCCGAGCACCAGCGCGTGGCGGCGACGGCAATGCGCTGGCTTTTGGGAGACGGTGGAGCGCGGTTTGTTTCCGCCCTGATCCTCTGCTCAATTCTCGGCGCGCTCAACGGCACGATTCTTACCAGCCCGCGCGTGTATTACGCCATGGCGCGCGATGGTGTGTTTTTGCGAACCGTGGCGCGGATTCACTCGAGATATAAGAGCCCCGCCGCCGCCCTGATTGTCCTGGGGGCCTGGGCGTCGCTGCTGGCGCTGAGCGGGTCGTTCGAGGAACTCTACACTTACGTGATTTTCGCCATGTGGATTTTCTCCGCGGCCGCCATTGCGGGAGTGATCATCCTGCGCCGCCGGCTCCCGGACCTTGACCGTCCCTACCGCGTTTGGGGTTATCCGGTTCTGCCCGTCGTTTTTATTGTTGCGGCGCTGGCCATTGTCATCAATACCCTGGCCCAGAAGCCCTTGGAGTCCGTTTTGGGGCTGGCGGTGATCCTGGCCGGCATCCCTTTGTATTTCATCTGGAGGCGCTGGGATGGGAGAGAGCAGAAGAAAATCTCCCAAAACTGAATTGCCCGGAGCACGGCGCGCATCCCAGACTGGAAACCGGGCACGCTTTACGATCCCATGATCAGTAATGGTAGAATCCTCATTGGGGTCGCGAACCCGCCGGAAGCCGCGCGGGACGAACTCCGGAGCAATCTGCGCTCGGCGAGCGCCGAGGCTGACAAAGAATTCGGGATATAAGCCTGAGGAGGCACGATGCAAGGACGTACGTGGAAATTGATGCAGGGGTTATTTATTCTGGCACTGGCTTTGGGCTTGCCGGTTGCTACCATGAGCTGGGCGGAGGGGCGGAAGGCTCCTTTGACGGGCCCAGAGAAGGCTGGCAAAGCGGCTTTTGATGATAACTGCGCGATGTGCCATTTTCCGGATCAGACGACGAGCAAGATTGGACCGGGACTGAAAGGGCTTTTTAAGAACAAGGAGCTTCCGTATTCACACCGGCCGTCTACAGTGGCCAACGTGCGTGAACAGATTGAAAAGGGCGACGCGAACGGTAAGCCCATGCCCATGCCGGGTTTTGGCAGCAGACTCTCCAAGGCTGATCTGAATAACCTCATCGCCTACCTTAAAACCCTCTGACAGGCTGTTGGAAAGCAACTCACCCCTTTGGGCCCGTTCGCAATTGGATGGCGAACGGGCTCAGGGTGGTTTCTAATCCTAAAGCATACGGCAAATGGCTACTTACAGACCTCGGTGGTTTTCACCAGCCGCGTGCCAGCTCTGACCATCTCCTCGAGGGCTTTGCGGCCCCCCTCCTCAGTGATCGGCTTAATCGCGTCTACGACGATTTCCACGGGCTTGTTGCGTTGCCGTAGCGAGAGTACGTCCGCGCGCACGCAATATTCCGTGGCGACTCCGAAAACGACGAAGCGCCGGGGGCCAAGGGCTTCCAGGAGTGTGTCGAAGTGGGGGTTCGCTGCCGTGTCATACGCGTCTTTCTCGATAATGATCTGTGGTGGCCAATTTCGAGGAAGGTTGAATGACTTTGCATCGTAGGGGATGGTCATAGCTCCGGGCAGCAAGGTTTCCCGGATGCGCTGCTGGCCCGCGCTCCCGATGACACAATGGGGAGGCCAGATTTTGAATTCGGCATCATCGGGTGTGTGGGCGTCGGCCGAGGAAAGGACGGGAATGCTCCGATCGCGTGCATAAGCCATCAACAGCACAAGGTTAGGGATGATTTCTTCCGCGTGTGGAACGTAAAGTCTTCCCGCTGAGTCCATGAAGTCGACCTGCGTATCAATGTCCATGAAGACCCGGTCTTCGGGCATCTTGTTTCTCCCTGACCCTTCCTCTAAAAAGTTTCTGTCCCTCTCGGCTTCCGTGTGGAAACCTGCTGGCGGCGAAGTTCTTCCAGAAGCTGATTCAAGGCTTCGCTCCTTTCGACTGGGTATCCAGGAGCGCCGCGCAGGGCGTGGTAAATCTCCGGCAGTTGAGCGAGGTTTGCGAGTGTCTGAGCCCGAATTTGCTCGCTGCTGCGTGGAGCCGCAAGGCGTTTGCCAGCCTGCATCAGCGGTTGAATCAAAGGTTCGCCCTCCGGACAGTCCTCCCCGGAGCGGGCAACCACATCGTGATGGTAGCTGCTTCCCTGAGTGAATCGAAATACTTGTTTCCGCCCGGGGTAGTACACTTTTTCCTCGCTGAACTTGGCCTTGTATTCCACGCGGCCGGCCTGCTCGATTTCCACCAGCTTGTAGATGACACCCAGCGCGGGAACGTCGCGCGAGGTGGCTAGTTCCGTGCCCACCCCGAAGGAATCGATCGGCGCTCCGGCCTCGACCAGCTTCTGGATGCGAAACTCGTTCAGGTCGCCGCTGGCGATGATCTTGGTATCCTGCAAGCCGTGGGCGTCCAGAATCTTTCGGACTTGACGGCTGTTTTCCAGCAAGTCACCGCTGTCCAGGCGGACAGCGGGAAACTTGCGGCCCAGCGCGGCCGCGGTTTCCGCCCCCCTCAGCGTGTCATAAGTGTCGATCAGCAGAACCCCGGTATCCGGGAAGATGTCGAGAAGTGCTTCAAAGCTTTCGCGTTCGCTTGAGAATGTCTGGGTCCAGGAGTGGGCGGCGGTGCCTGCGACGGGGATGCCGTAAAGACGTCCGGCTTCCACATTGGAGGTGGCAGCGCACCCTCCGACGTACGCGGCGCGAGCGGCACGAAGCCCTGCCTCCGGGCCTTGGGCGCGGCGCGTGCCGAATTCGAGCACCGGGCGTCCCGCCGCGGCGTGAATCACCCTTGCTGCTTTGGAGGCGACCAAAGTTTCAAAATTGATTGCCGAGAGCAGGTAGGTTTCCACGATTTGCGCCTGCGCCACAGGAGCTGTTACCTGAAGGATGGGTTCTCCAGCAAAGGCTAGCGTGCCTTCGGCCATGCCGTGAACGTCGCCGGCAAAGTGGAAGCCCTGCAGGTAATCGAAAAAACCTTCTGAGACCGTGCGAAAGGCCGGAAGGCCTTTCAAAAACCGGATCTCATCTTCCGAAAAGTTGAGATTCTCCAAATGTCGTAGCGAGTCCTCAATACCCGCTGCCACCAGAAAAGCGCGTTCAGGAGGCAAGCTGCGAACAAATAGCTCAAAAGTCGCGTGGCAGTCTATTCTGTGCTCAAAATAGCCGGCTGCCATCGTAAGTTCATAGAGGTCAACAAGTAAGGCTTGGCTTGGCGAAGGTTCGGTCACGGAAATACCTGCTAAATCAGGGTTAGCGGTCGCGCTACGCGGCGACGTTAATTCCACTCACAAGACATAGTTTACGCGATAAGGAAGCGTAAGGCGACGCCGGAGGCCGGGAACGCGAAAGGCCTTTTGTCTGCGAGGTTTACCCGCCGCCCGCAAGTGTGATCATTTACTCATCTTATACTTGGATATGCCGATAACTCTTCTTGGGAAAGAATGCTGAAAAAGAACCACCCTGCATTCTAACCCCGTTCGTCCTTCGCCCGCGAGCGGATGTGACCGAAGTGTAGGCCCTCAGGATAAGTCCTGCGAAGCCTCTACGACATCTTCCTGGAGGTACGCAAAACTGATTCTTCGATGCAATTAGATTGGCGCATGAGGAGACTTCTCTAAAACGGTCTATGGAAAGTTTGAGCACAAATGCCGACCGCTCTGCCGGGGGACTCCGAGTTTTGCTAGTTGAGGATAGCCAGGAGGACGCCGAACTGTCCCTGTGGGAGCTCAAAAGAGAAGGATTGGATATTTTGTCTGACATCGCCCAGACCCCGCAAGAATTCAGGAACCTTGTGCGCTCGAAGACCTACGACGTCATTCTCTCGGATTACAGCTTGCGAAGCTGGCAAGCCTTAGATGCACTTCAAATTCTCCAGGAGGAAGGGAAAGATATTCCTGTGATTCTGGTTACGGGCTCACTGGGTGATAAGGCCGCTGTAGAGTGTGTGAAAAAGGGGATCTGTGACTACGTGCTGAAAGAGCAGCTGGCCCGCTTGCCATTCACCATTCGGCGGGCAATGCAACAGAAGGCGGAGCGCAAAGAGCGGGACCGTTTAGAAGAGCAGTTGCAATTGGCACAAAAGATGGAAGCCGTCGGCAGGCTGGCGGGTGGGGTGGCGCATGATTTTAACAATCTCCTGACTGTGATCACAGGCTATAGCGAACTGCTGCTGGAGGGCCTGCCGCAAGGTGACCCCATGCGCGCCCAGGCCGGCCAGATCAAGAAGGCCGGCGACCGCGCGGCCTCGCTCACCCGGCAATTGCTGGCCTTCAGCCGCAAACAGGTTTTGGCGCCGGAGGTGCTCGATCTGAATTACGTCGTTGTTAATATCGACAAAATGTTGCAACGGCTTATCGGGGAGGATGTTGAACTGGCGACGGTCTGTTATCCGGACCTGTGGCGAGTGAGGGCTGATCCAGGACAGATCGAGCAAGTGATCATGAATCTCGCGGTCAACGCCCGCGACGCCATGCCCCAGGGCGGAAAGCTCACCATTGAAACCGCCAACGTCAACTTGGATGATCGCTACCGAAGCGAACATCCGGTCGTCATATCCGGGGACTACGTGATGCTGGCAGTCAGTGATACAGGCGGCGGTATGACACCGGAAGTTCAGTCCCGTATTTTTGAGCCCTTCTTTACGACTAAGGAGCAGGGCAAAGGGACCGGGCTCGGCCTAGCGACCGTTTACGGCATTGTCAAACAAAGCGGCGGATATATCTGGGTTTACAGCGAACCTCAGAAAGGGACGACGTTTAAGATCTATCTACCGCGTGTCCAGGCTGCTCGGCGAGAACCCAAGCGAAAACAAGAAGTCGCCCGCATGAAGACCGGCTCTGAAACCATCCTGCTGGTGGAGGATGATAAGGACGTGCGGAAGTTCGTACGCGGGATCTTGGAGGAAAGGGGCTATGCGCTCCTCGTGGCGGACGGTGGCGAGGACGCACTGCAGATGGTTGCGAGCCGCTCGGAACGCATTCACCTGCTCCTCACGGATGTGGTGATGCCGCGAATGAATGGTCCGGACTTAGCCGCGCGCCTGGCTCGATTCTATCCGGAAATGAAGGTGCTCTATATGTCAGGTTACGCAGACAAGGCGGTAGCTTGCCACGGGGTCTTGGGCAGTGGGATGCATTTCCTTCAGAAACCCTTTAACCCGGAAGACCTCGCGCGGTGCATCCGGAAAGCCTTGGACGGGTGAAGGATTGAAACATGGCGCTGCGACTTCCGTCGCAGCGGAAGGTACGAATCTACCTTCGCTCCGTGCACTGAGATGAATCCAGCGGGCCGGATCTCAAGGCCAATCGAGTTCCAGGTCTGCCCGAGGAATCGGAGCCCTGTATTCCCAGTCTGAAACGAGGGCAGCCCGGTAGCGATAGAGCTTACAGAAGTCGCACACTTGCGAGACAAGGAAGGGACTCTCCTGGTCAATCCAGCGGTGCTGGCAATTTCCGGCGAGAGGTTTTACCACTTGCGAGACATCGGATTTAATATCCATAAATAGAGTCCACCAGCATCGTAGGATCCTCCATGCGAGGAGGGGTTTGCGGCCGGGCGGCGTCTTATGACGGCGAGATCATCTGATCTTGAGCAGGACGGCGCCACGCCGCTGAACTTGCGTGGCAGAAATTTCCTGCGAAAGTTGCCGGTTTTTTCCTCTTCCATGAGTCGCGAGTCGAGGTCGTGAAGACTTGGGCTCGAAACTCTGCATCATTGGCTTTGCAGGGAAAGTGATTCCAACTGTTTGGAGCCACGGGTGGCCCGCTCATTAAAGCCAGGTCTGCTGCCAATTCTGCTCTGCCCGCCGTGAAGGAATTTAAAATGATGGACGGCATGCGCATCCGCTGCAAGAGGGTCTGCTCTTTCATCCACGAATCCATGGGTCTTCTTCACTTCGAGGATTTCCGACGCGCCACGTGGGGCAGTTTACTACTTCAATACATTAAAAGTCTACAACCAATTGGGGGGAAGGCGAGCTCGCACGCGGGCCCGCAGGAACTATGGTTATCGACCCTCTGTTCGTACTGGAGTCTGGGAGATCATCCTTATGTCAACTCTTACGACTGCTCTTCATGACCAACTGCGAACGGTCCGGTGGCGCGATCATTGCCTGGCTGAGGGGAGAATTTGGGGCTGATTGAGGAAAACCGTCTAGGATGACTACAAATGAATTTTATTCCGCGTGGCTTGCTTGACTTGGCTTCGTAGCGGACTTAGCATGAAGGTGTCGGGCCATTAGGTCTGGGATCTTCGGAAGAAGGAGGCTGTTATTTTCAGCTCGAAGTTCCCGCTCTTGTAAGTGTACGCTTCCTCCCGCTCTCGCAAAGATTCAAAGAAGACAAGCACATTTCCGCACAGGTTTTCAATTCATTGCCCTGTTCGTTCCTTCTCCTGCACGGTTTCTGGAACGCTATAACATCTCCGGACCTCGACTCGGAAGTCTCAGCGCTGTCCCAAATTGAATACGGATTGCAGGCGGTGTCACAAGAGTTTCCTTGGCCTTTGTCAGGGGGGAAGGAACTCAAAGCAAATGTGCGGCGGGCCGACTACTGAAACTCCAGGCAAGGACCGTCGGGGGGAGGAAGATATGATCGAGAGCGTAAGAGTCGCTAGGGAGACTGACCGCAGGCCGCTGATGAGCAAAGGGCGGGCTTTTGTGGTGGACGAGGACCGTGGGGATCTGGCGTATTACAGATCCACCTTGCATCGCGCCGGATGGACGGTGTCGACTTGTTCCTCCTACGCGCAGGCATTGAATATTCTGAAGTCCGAATCCTTTGATCTGGTCGTCCTCAGTCAGGGCACATGCTCATTCGAGGGGAGGCAGGTGTTGGAACGCGCCTTGATGATGGACCGGACGAGGCCTGTTGTGGTTGTGGCCCGGTCTCTCGATATGGGGTGCTATCTGGAAGCGATGCGGATGGGCGCGGCGGATTATTTGGAAGGGCCCGTGCCGGAGGCGGAGCTGATGCGGGCGGTAGAATCCTTCCTTCATGGCGCTTCAGCGGCGGCTTGAGTGGTTGAGGGATGGAAAGTTTTCCATATTCAGATAGGGCCTAGAGGGTGGCGCTGCTGATCGGCGAGAGGCGCGGACGCTGAGGCCTATTCAGGTGAAGGAAAGCCCGTTTCCGTCCGCTCTGAAAGCTGGGAGGCAGGGAGTGGGGAGCGAATTTTGGCGATCTCTTCCTTGCTCGGCGTGGACGCTGGCCGGTGGGATAGCCAGGTTTTTGCCACATTCATGCCGTCCAGGCTCGCCGCTCGTTCCAGAAAGCTTCGAGCGTAGAAGGCCACAGCGCTAACTCCGGCGGCATACTGCATGTTCGGTTTTTTCAGGCTTCCATTGTAGGCTCCCACTGCCAATTGAACGTTCCCGTGAGTCTTGTCCAGTAGGTGGCGCAGGAGCAGGCCTGCATAAGTGGTGAGCACCTCAGAATTATCCAGGTTGAAATCCAGCTCTTTGGACGGCCGCAGGCGCGGGGGTAAGAGCGCATAATTTCGCTTGTCCTTCAGGTACAGGCGATGCGCATAACGCAGGGTCTCCCGCGTGATCTGCCAGACTCCCATGGAATAATCGCTGACCAGGACCCGCCCCCGGTGGCGCTCCAGAATGATATCGCCACGTTGCGGCCGTCTTTTCCAGATGGAGTGGTCCAAGTCTCCCCGGACGTTCATGTAGTTGTTTTCCATGGCGCCGATGCCTAGGAAAACATCGAGCGGCAGTTGATAGAATCGCGTCACCGCGAGGATATCCTTGGCCAGTTCCGACGCTTGGTTTTCAGAAAGCGTCAGTGGAACGGGAAAGATCTGTTTCCGCACCCGGCGGTCGGTTTCCGATTTAAACACCAGAAATCGCGTGAGAGGCTCGATGAGCTGGGCCTGCTCCATGGTGTCAAGCCGGGGAGACTTTAGCGGATTGTAGGCGTCCAGGAAGACCGCTGTTTGCAACCGCCAGTACGCCAAGTCCTGATGGGGAACCGGGTCGAGCCGGAAGTGGGAAATGTAGCCCTCCGCTCCCAGGCGCGCCAGATATGGGACGGCCGTGAGGAGGTTATTATCAAGCACCAGAAAGATCCGGTAGCGCGGGCCGCTCGCGGTCATCTTTGCCGTAAGAAGAATCCGTGTGTTGGCTAGGCCCGCGTGGGTCTTGAGGTACTCAAAATAGAGGTAGGCGAGCAGCTCGGACCGGAAGCTGGCTACTTCACCCAGCAGAGCGTCGGCGCGCGTTTTTACCACCCAGTGCTGGCCTGCCAGGCTGATGGTCGGCAGGCACGGAGCCGGCCGCACGTCCAAGGTTTGCGGCCAAGTCCGGTGGCCCACCCACAAGGCGCCGGCCGCAATGGCGATCACACAGACAAGGAGCAGGCGCAGATAGAGCGATTTTCCCGCCATAGATTTCACCCGCCACCCTTATCATGACTCATAAAAGTCGGCGTGTCACGAGCCGGTGGGAACTAATCGGAAATCAGGCCGGCTTGACCACTGCCGAAAACACCGGGCAGGGCGCGCTGCGAATAATCCTTTCCGTTGTCGAACCGAACAGGAGCGATCCGAGCACATCACGATGCTGCGCACCGATCACCAGCAGGTCAGCGCGTGATTGAGCCACTTCCAGCAGGGTCTGCTCTGCAGGGTTACCGCTCCGAACGACCTCACGAACCGAGCAGCGCTCCCGTATATCCTGAGGAATCCAATCACAAAGAGTTTGCCGGGCGGCCTGCGCTGGTTCTCTTACTTCTTCATGTACGTGTTCGACGATCAGCTCAGCTCCGGTCTTCTCGGCGAGAGCCACTGCATACTCCAGGCTGCGGCGCGCCACATCGCTGTAGTTGACGGGGCAGAGAATTCGGCGGAATGTTCCGAGCGATGTAGAGGGCCGCACGCCTGGCCCAAAGGTCAGGACGGGTCGTGTAGCCTGCCGCAGGACGCTTTCCGAAACCGAGCCGAGGCGCAGACGGGAGAGGCCCGTGCGTCCGTGTGTCCCCATGGAGAGAAGTCCTGCTTTGGACTCTTTCAGGGTGCGGAGGATTACTTCCACGGGATCGCCTTCCGCAATCAGGGTGGTATGCTCCACACCGCCTGGCAGGCTCCGGGCGGCAAAGCGGTCAAGGTATTGGCGCGCCGCTCGCAAACTCTGGCGAAGCTGTGTGTTGAGGGTCTTAATCTGGGCGACCGTGAAATAGTCGGGTGCCTCGATCCGCTGGGCGTGGAGGACGATCAATTCTGCGTTAAAAGCCTTGGCCAGCCCGCCGCTTCCCTGGAGCGCCGCCGCCGAGGGCTTGCTGAAGTCTACAGCACAGAGAATCCTTTCGAGTTTGAACATGACCTTCTCCTCTCATTTCGCAAACTTCACGCGGGGATCAAGCCGCCCTCCTCTTTCCCTGCTGAATATTATGATGCGCGACAAAGGCAAAAGCATCTGCGTCTGGAGGGTTGTAGGAGCGATGGATGGCCGCCGGCCTTTTCGTGACCGGGCGGCAGGCGCCGCCAGTCCGGCCGGCGGGATTCACACCTCAGCCTATATTCGATGGAACGCAAGGCGGGAGATGGAGCGTTAAAACAGGTCCTCAGTGTGATCTATCCGCTGCAACATTCTGAAAGGAGAAATGCTTCTCGACCTTTCCGGCCGGTTTGCCGTCCACTTCCACATACGGATAAACAAAGTAGTTGAGAGGCGGCCCGGCTTGCCTGGGTACCAGGGTGACGTCGCGCCCGGCGGAAACGCGAACGCGGTTGGCATCCACTGCGCCAAAGAAGTAAGCGTACTTGCGTTTGTCGAGCCAAGCCTCAGAAATATCCACCGGTACCCACCCCGCTTTGCTGAGATAGAACTCCGCCCAGCAGTGGTAGCCGGGAATGCTTCCATGAGCGAGATGGTCCGGCAGCGGAAACCCGATTACAAAGCGGGCGGGAATGCCCTCGGCACGCATCATGCCGATGAAAGCGGAATGAAAGTCGGTGCAGTTGCCGTGTTTAGCGTCGCAGGCCCAGACCGCGTCGCCGCGGCCCCAGCCGGTTCCGGACTTGTCATAGCGGAAAGTCTGGAACAGATAGTTGTAAATAGCATGAGCCTTCTCCACGGGGCCTTGCTTTCCCTCAGTAATTTGGTTGGCCAGGTTCTTGATCATGCCGGTCACCGGAATCAAGCGGTTCGGCTCAAGATAACGCTGAAAGTTTGGCGGCTCCGGCGAGGGATCGTTGTTGTAACGGAGAAGCGACTGGTAGCTGCCTTTGGAGTATTCCCGGCGCAACACGCGGTAGGTGATTGTAAAGTCAGCGTGCGACGAGCGGGGATTGCGGATTTTTGCATAGAGTATCCGATCGCGGTACTCCGGCTCGCGGGTAATCCGCGTGGGAACCGGACTTTTGATCTTCAATACGCTCACATATTGGTGGGCGTCGGAGCGCGCCATGGGGATCCAGATGCGCACCACATGCGACCCTACGGGTAAATCCTCAATCCTGACCTGGTACGTAAAGTCAAATGTTCGGGTCTTTGGTGAAAAGGCCTCTGGGGCCGCGGCAATGGAAGCCGCACCGGCCAAAACGAGCAAAGCCACTGCGCACACGGTAAGAAATTTCACCCGCATCTTATCCTCCTGGAAAAACGATTCAATGTTGTGTGGAAAGCAATCGCCCCGCGATCGGAGGGTTTATGCTCAGGTGAAACCTGCAAGGAAGGCGATAATACGCACTAATTTCATACAGGAACGCCCCAACAACCGAATCGAGTATATCCGAGCCGTTGTTAGGGCGTCAAACTTGCAGTGATCACTCCCTACCCGGAACCAGCACATTCCGGGCGGAGTCTATGTTGCACGAAAATCAGCAGCAAAGCGAAAGGCGGCCTTGATGTCACGCGCCTATCCGCTTACCCCCAGTTTCCGCAGAAAAGCCATCATGGGGCACCAGTTAGTGAAAGCGGACTGGAACAGGTTCAGGCCCACGAAGGCCGTAAACAGATACCACCAATCACTCACAAAATGTCCGAGCACCACACTGAGGACGATAAAGGCCCCGGCGATCAGCCGAAGCCAACGATTCAAGTCCATTGATCCCTCCTCAATTCCTGAGATGCGATCCTGTGCCTCGCCCTTTTACGTGGATTCCTTGGCTTGCCGGCTCTTCTCCTCGCGGCGCGCGTTCATATAGTAAAGCACAGGAACGGCCAGTTGGGAAAGCAGTGTGGAAGCAATGGCGCCGGCCATCAAGGAGATCGCAAGCCCTTGGAAAATAGGATCGAAAAGGATGACGAAAGCGCCCACCACAACCGCCGCCGCAGTGAGCAGGATAGGCCGGAAGCGCACCGCCCCGCCGTCTACCACGGCCTCTTCCAGTGGGATGCCTTGCTGGCGCCTGAGCTCGACAAAATCCGCCACCAGAATCGAGTTGCGAACGATGATACCGGCTAAGGCAATAAAGCCGATAATCGACGTGGCCGTGAAGAACGCTCCCATCATGGCGTGCGCGGGCAAGATGCCGATTAGCGTCAGGGGAATCGGCGCCATGATGACCAGCGGTACTGTGAAGGACTGGAACCATCCCACCACAATGCCGTAAATCAGAATCAAAGCAATCAAAAACGCAAATCCCAGGTCGCGGAAGACCTCGTAGGTAATCTGCCACTCCCCATCCCACTTCATAGTGTAATGGTCGGTAAGGAAGGGCTGCCGGGTCAGGTAACGTTCCATGCTGCCGCCAGCGGGCGTCTTGATGTGATCGAGCTCTTTGGAGAGCCTGATCATGGCATAGACGGGACTCTCTTCTTTGCCCGCTACGTCGCCGGTGACGTAGACAACCGGCTTCAGATTCTTGTGATAGATCGTCTTCTCGATGGTGCCCTCTTGAACATGGGTCAGTTCGCTCAAGGGAACCAGCGTTCCCCTGGAAGAGATCACTCGGATTTGCCCAAGGCTTGCGGCGCCGGAGCGCTGAGCTCGCGGAACCCTCAGGAAAATGTTCACGTCCTCTTTTTCGTTCGGCAGATGTGCGATGCCTGCGGCATATCCGTGAACGGCCAGCGCCAGTGTCCGGGCGATCTGCTCGGTGGTTACTCCGTTGAGGGCGGCCTTTTGCTTGTCCACAACAAATTTGAGCTTTGTTTCGGGGGCTTCCACGCTCCAATCAACGTCCACAACGCCCGGGGTCTTTTTGAAATCGGCCAGAACCTGCCGCGCTACGTCAATCTGCCCCTTGTAGCTGGGGCCGTAAATTTCCGCTACCAGCGTGGCCATCACCGGCGGGCCGGGCGGGATCTCCGCTACTTTCAGCTTGGCCCCGTATCGCGCTCCGATCGGGTCAATCGCCAAGCGCACACGCTTGGCAATATCATGGCTTTGCGTGGACCGCTCGGATTTCGGAAGGAGATCAACGTAGACTTCGGCTTTATCGGGTCCTCTGCGCAGGAAATAATGGCGAACCAAGCCGTTGAAGTCATAAGGGGCGGCGGTACCGATGTAATCCACGTAATTGGTGACTTCCGGTTCCTGGGCAATACGCTCGGAGATTTTGCGCGTCACCAGCGCGGTCTGCTCGAGCGTGGTGCCTTCCGGCATGTCCACGATCACCTGGAATTCACTCTTATTGTCGAAGGGCAGCATCTTGACCAAAACGATCTTAGCGAGTGGCAGCGCCATGACGACGAGAAGGAGAAGAACGACGCCGGCCAGGAAATATCTTCGCTTGCGGGCATCGGCGATGAGCGGCGTTACCACTTTGCGGTAAATGCGCTGGGTCCAGTCGGCGCCGCCTTCTTCGCTTTCCTGAGGATGCGCCTTGACGCCTCCGAGCATGCGCAGCGCCGCCCAGGGGGAAACAATAAAAGCGACCATCAGGGAGAAGATCATGGCCATCGAAGCGCCTACGGGAATGGGACGCATGTAAGGCCCCATCAGGCCGCGCACGAAAGCCATGGGCAGCACGGCGGCAATCACGGTCCAGGTGGCGAGGACGGTCGGGTTTCCGACTTCGTCCACGGCCTCGACGGCGACGTCCGCCAAGGGCCGTCCCAGGTTCTGCGGCATGTGGAAATGGCGCGTGATATTCTCAACCACCACAATCGCGTCGTCTACCAGGATGCCGATGGAAAAAATAAGCGCAAACAGGGTTACGCGATTGAGCGTGTAGCCGTAAATGTAAAAAACGAACAAGGCCAGCGCCAGGGTGACGGGAACCGCCGCCAGCACCACAATCGAGGAGCGCCATCCCAGCGCCAGGGCAATCAGCACGGTTACCGAAAGCGTGGCCAGCAGAAGGTGTTCCAGCAGTTCGTTTGACTTCTCCTGTGCGGTTTTGCCGTAGTTCCGCGTCACCGTCATGTGCACGCCGGCAGGGATCACGTTGCCCTTTAATCGGTCAACCATTTTCAACACGTTCGAGGCCGCAACCACGGCGTTAGTGCCTTTGAGCTTGGCGACGCTCAAAGTGACGGCGGGAAAACTTCCGGTGGGGCTGGTTTGCTGATGCTTTGTCGCGTTCCCAAAGCCGAAAAGTACGTAATCGTCGGGCTCGGCGGCGCCGTCGTCGATGCTAGCGACGTCTCGAAGGTAGACCGGACGCCCCTGTGAAACTCCGACGACCACGTTTCCAACGTCCTTGGCGCTGCGCAGAAAGTCGCCGGTTTCCACTTGCACTTCGCGGTTGTCAGCGGCGAATTCGCCGGCCTGGAGTTGCTGGTTGGCCTGCCCAAGGAGGGGCACAATTGAAGCGGGAGCCACCCCGTATGCTGCCATCTTTTCCGGATTGAGCAGCACGCGAATTTCACGGCGCTGGCCGCCCATGATCTTGGTTACGGAAACATCCTGCACCGTTTGGACCTGGCGCTGCACTTCCGCCACAACCCGCCGCAATTGGTATCCGTCGTACTGATTGCTCCAAAACGTCAGCGCCAGAATCGGCACGTTGTAAATGGACCGCGGCTTGATGAGGGGTTTGGATGCTCCGGGAGGTATCAGGTCGAAGTGGGAATAGAGCTTGTTATAGAGCTTGACGATCGAGTCTTCTTCATTCTCTCCCACTTTAAAGCGGACAATCACCATGCTGGCGCCCGGGCGCGACATGGAGTAGACGTACTTCACGCCGGGAATTTCCCAGATCAGCCGCTCCATGGGAGTGGTGACGCGTTTTTCTACTTCCTTAGCGCTCGAGCCCGGCATCGCCACCATGACGTCCATCATCGGCACGATGATTTGGGGATCTTCCTCGCGCGGTGTCTCATAGATGGCGAGGACGCCCATCAGGATGGCAAAAAGCATCAGGAGCGGCGTCAGCTTGGAATTGATAAAGTAACGGGCAACGCGGCCAGCAATGCCTAGTTCGCCTTTTTTCATTTGGTTTCGACCCGCATTCCGTCCTGAATTCGGTCAACCTCTGAAACAGCGATGGTTTCGCCGTCTGCGAGGCCTGAAAGGATTTCCACTTGAGTTCCAAAAGTCTGTCCCGTCTTCACCAATTGATACTGGGCGATGCCTTGGGAGTTGATGACGAAGACACCTTCCAACTCTCCCCGGCGGACCAGAGCGCTTTCCGGCACCAGCAGACGGGTCTGCTCGCCGGTGGCAATCTCCGCCTGGCCGTATTGTCCTGACTGGCACAGGCAATCGGCCGGAAGCCCAACTTTGATGGTGAAAGTTCGGGTGTTCGGATCGGCTGCCGGAACAATTTCAACGATCCGGCCTGCAAGCTGCTGGGAGCCGATCTTGACCGGCACCGATTGGCCGACGCGGACCATTCCCAGATAAAGAACCGGGACGCTGGCTTCCAGGCGGAAGTGATTCGTATCTTCAACCGTGAGCAGCGGCGTACCCGGCATCACCAGCGTCCCCTCATCCACGGACTTGGATGTCACCACGCCGTCAATGGGTGAAGTGATGCGCGCGTAGCTGAGCACCGCTGCCGCAGAAGCGTGCTGCGCTTGCGCCTGCTGATGCTGGGCGGCCACCTGCTTCTCCTGGGCTTTGAGGGCGTTCTCGTGGGCGAGCGCAGCCCGGTATTGCGTCTGCGCGTTGTCGTACTCCTGCCGGCTTACGGAGTCCTTGGCCAGCAGCGCTTTGTAGCGGTGAAACGTCGCCTCCGCAAATTGCCGGTCAGCCGTGGCAGCTTCGAGAGATTGCTGAACTTCAACAAGCCCCTGGGAACTCGCTTGAGTGCCCGCCGCCGCCGCGGCGAGTTGCGCGCGCTCGGTGCGGTCATCGAGAATCGCTAGGAGCTGGCCGCGCCGCACACGGTCGCCTTCCTTGACCAAAATTCTCCGAACCGTGCCGCTGATTTGAGCGCCCAATACGCTGGAGATTTTGGGTTTGACGGTTCCGACGGCTTGGTAATAATCCGGAGTCGGCTGCTGGTGGATGATTTTCACGGCGACTCCGGAGATTTCCGGCGCGGACTGCTGCTGGACTTGCTCTTTGGACCCGCAGGCCGTCAGTAGCCCCAGGAGCAGCAGGGCCGGCAAAAATTTCAGGACGACTTGTGTTCTTATCATTGACAGCTCCCCTCGATCTTCAAGCGCCCGCTACTGGGTGACGGCCGGGGAATTGGGAGAGAGCTCACCCGTTGCCAACTCCAGGGCTGCATAAGCCAGGCGATAGTCGTAAAGGGCGTTTAGGTGGTTGTTTTGCGCCGAGGTTTGCATGGTTTCGACCCTCAGCACGTCCATGATGGTGGCTAACCCCGCGTCGTACCGGTTCCGCAGGATGCGCAGGCTCTCACGGGCCTGGCTGGCAGCGTCCCGGGAGGCTGCCACTCGCTGGCTGGATGCGCTCAAATTGAGATAGGCCTCGCGGACTTGCAGGCGGACAATGGATTCCATGTGCAAGCGCATGGCTTCGGCATGCCTCTCCCTCGCCTTGGACGCCGCCAGTTGCGCGCGCCGTGCGCCGCCGTCGAAAATGTTGAAGGAAAGCGTGGCGCCGGCGACCCAATTGTTCCCCCCCCGGGCGGCAAATGTCTGGTTGTCGGTTTCCCAGGACCCCATCACATCAATCCGCGGCATAAACTCACTGCGAGCCGAACGCACCCCGTTGTGAGCTTGCTGTACTCCAAGCAAAACCTGGAGATAATCCGGCCGGACCTTCAAGGCCTCCGCTTGCAGGTCGGCAAGATCCAGGCTCTGGAATTTGCTCTTGCCAAGGTTTCCCGCCACCTGGGTTGAGGCGTCTTCCGGCAAGCCCATTGCGACGTTGAGGGACGCCTGGGCAATCTCTACAGCGTTCTTTGCCAGAATCAAATCTTCTTGGGCTTGCGCCAATTGGGTCTCAGCGCTGAGCACGTCGGAGGGCACTGCCAGACCCTGCTCCTGGCGAGCCTTGGCCCGGCCGAGATCCGCCTGGGTCATCTTGACGGCGGATTGGGCCACCTGCACGTGCTCGCGCGCCAGAAGGTTGTTGAGGTACGCCTTGATGACTTCAAAGATTACTTCCTGGCGGGTTCGATGAGAGGCTTCTTGCGAACCTCTGGCTCCCAGGCGCGCACTCTGGACCTTTCGGGACGTGCGGCCAAAATCATAGAGCGGGGCTGACGCCGTAAAAGCCGTCCGGAAATTATCAAGCGGCGGCGGAACGTTTAGAAATGGGAGAGCAAAATTCGCGGCGGTGAATTGCCGCTGGGTCAGCAGACTCCCGAAAACATAAACAGGGTTGTTGCCACGCGTGAAGCCTTCGGAGAAATTCAGTTGGGGAAGGTAGCCGGCTTCAGCGGCTTTGATGCCCTGCCGAGCCGCATCTGCATACGCATCCGCTTCCTGAATCGTGGGGTTGTTTTTGAGAGCGATGTGGACGGCCTCTTGAAGGGAGAGCGCGCCCGATGCGGAAGGGCTCGGGGTTTGAGCTCCGAGAGGGAGCGTCGCCAGCAATGCGGTCAGAACCGAAAGCGCAAATATCGGCGGGTAAGCGCTTGCCGGTCCCCTCGCAGAAGAAGAGCAAAGACGGCTTTTGATGAAGCGCA
>JBJKQF010000088.1:0-3968 GCA_046705545.1 Terriglobia bacterium | reverse complement strand
GATTCCATGTCCTTTATATACTCCTAACGGTATATACTTGTCAAGGCATTCTTCCCTCCCCCGTTTCCCGGCGACCGTCTCACGTGGAGGCGGAATCACTGGTAAACTCGAAGGTGTCTTGAACAAGGAAGGCGTGCATGCTGCCCGGTTACAAAAAGCTCCAAAGCGTTGCGGCGCTGTTTGCCGTTCTCAGCGCCTGCGCGTACATGCTCTTGCTGCCTCTCCAAGCCTCGGCCCAGTTTGAGCCGCCGCCTGAAAAGTCTCAGAAGGTCTCGCCGTATATCCCCACGCCTCAAATCGTGGTTCAGAAGATGCTGCAACTCGCCAAGGTCGGCCGCGGCGATGTTGTTTATGATCTCGGCTCAGGCGACGGGCGCATTGTGATCATGGCGGCGCAAAAGTTCGGCGCGCGGGCGGTGGGAGTGGAACTTGACCCCAAGCTGTTCCGCGAATCGTCAGAAAAGGTTCAGCAGCTTGGTCTCGGGCGCAATGCCAGAATCATTTACGGAAACATGTTTGACGTTAGCATACGGCCTGCAACGGTGGTGACGTTGTATCTGCTGCCAAGCGTGATTGACCAGATCGAGCCCATGTTGCGGAAGGAACTTCGCCCCGGCACGCGTGTCGTCTCGCACGACTTCCCCGTGAGCGCTTGGGATGAGGTGAAGGTCGAGCACGTCCGAGATTCTTACGGCGACCGCCACACCCTTTATCTCTACATCCGCCCGTGAGGCGGAACCAGGGCTCAATTCAGAGATGATCGTCGTCTTCCGGCGGCATGCCGGACAGCAGTCCATTTGGGGCGGAAACCTTTTCCCAGGCGCTGGTCCGCCAGTTATCCACTCCCGGCTTGGCAGCGGCCCAGGCGGGAAGAGGCATCAGCAGCCTATCTGAAAAACCGAACAGATAAGGCTCGTACATTTGGCGGAGGTTTTTGAGAGTCTCTTGGGCGGCGCGAGCCTTGCACAGCGGAGCACCCGCAGCTCCCAGAATTTCCCGCATCTCATTGAGCGCTTCCAGCTCGAAACGGTCATCAACTACAGCCCGAGGCGGAATCGCAAGCGCTTGGGCAAGATCCACCAGCGCGTGCCGCGAAATCGCGTAAGTCAGCTCCGCTTGCCAGCGCAGCGCGCCTTCCGTATGCGCCACCAGAAGCGCGCAAGCGTCCAGGATGGTGGCCAACGCCGACACCCAAGACTGGTTGTTGTGCTGCGAACGGAAGTAGCAGAGCACCGGGTAAGACAGATGGCTTTCCAGCAACTCCGCCGACCAGGTTTCCCAGGCCCGCAAGTACTGGACCAGCGCATCGAGATTCTGCCGCCGGGCATGGCGGCGCAGCAGTTCAGCAGCCGTAGGCGGAGAGCCGGCGCGCGCATCGAGCAGCGAGATATTCGCTTCCCGCCGCGAGAACGCGCCGTAAAGTACCGGCAGGTATGAAATGACAACAGCCAGAAAGGCAAAACCCATCCCGGCTTCAGCAACCGTCACCAGCCGCGCAAAAGGCGAGTGGGGCGTAACGTCACCAAGCCCCAGCGTGAAGAAACTGGTGCCGCTCAGGTAAAGCTGCATCCGGAAAGACTGCACCGTCCAGGGATCTCCCAGCATCGAGCCTGCCGACCATTGCACCATGCCGAAGCTGAGAATCAAGCCTCCGGCCCACACTCCAAAAAGCGCCAGAACTGAAAGCGGTCCGAAAACGCTTAGAAAACCTTCACGCCGCTTGCTTGAACGGATGCGGCGGGCGAACGCAAGCCACGGTGTTCCCGTGTAGCGATAAAACGCCCCCGTCAGCCGGTAGCGGCGAGTGACGCGCCGCGGCAGGATGATGGTTTCAAACGCGTCCCAAAGAATCGCGCCCAACAGGCAGATTCCGGCGAGACCAACGAAGACACCCACTAAAAATTCCTTTCCGGGACCCCGATCTTCCTAACTTTAGGGGTGAAAGGCAGGGAAAGCAAGCAGCCCTTGGGCTCATCCGGCCGGCGAAAAACTTATTGGCTCCGTCATCACGCACCCGGTTCATCGGGGCATGCTCCCTTCAAGGTAATGGTGGATGCACCGTAGTCTGCGGGTGCCAGGAGCCTTGTGGATTGGCGAGGCTTCCATTACTATGTCGAAATCCCCGGAGGCAAAAGATGCGAATTGTTCGATATTGGGACCCCATCGCCCGAAAAGCACTTCTGGGCGTCATCCAAGGAGTAGAGGTCGTTGCGCTATCCGGTCTCTTCCCGAACGGCGAAGCCTCCTTTGAAGATTTGCTGGAAGTGGCAAGAGCACAAGGAATCGGCGTTCTCAAGCTGCTCAAGCGCACGGATTTGTCCCGGGCAGCTCGCCTACCGTATGCGGCCGTAGATACTCCGCCCAGCAGGAACCATCCTCACTTGCTTCAGCCGGTGGTAGCTGAAGAGATTTGGGCCGCAGGCGTCACCTATGAGCGCAGTCGGCATGCACGTAAGGAAGAATCCGTGGTAGGAGACATCTACGAGCGCGTCTATGACGCCGACCGCCCGGAGCTCTTCTTCAAGGCGACCCCTTCGCGCTGCGTGGGCCCCAATCAGCCGGTGGGCTTGCGTGGCGATAGCCGCTGGCTCGTACCGGAACCTGAAATCGCCTTGGTCATCAATCCCCAGCTTGAAATTCTGGGCTACACTCTGGGAAACGACATGAGCGCGCGGGATATTGAAGGCGCCAATCCGCTTTATCTGCCCCAGGCGAAGGTCTTCAACGCCGGCTGCAGCCTAGGACCGGCCATCCTGCTGCGAGAGAATAATGACGAAACACCTTTCAATATCGTCTGTAATGTCGAAAGGGGTGGCCGTGAGGTCTTCCGCGCGGAAACCAGCACCGCGGCGATGCACCGGACCTTTTCCGATCTGGTGGAATACCTGGGGCGCTTCAACACTTTACCCGCAATCACCATCTTGCTGACGGGCACGGGCATCGTTCCTCCCGATGATTTTGGATTGCAAGAAGGCGATATCATTGAAATCAGCTCACCGCAAATTGGAACCCTTCGCAACCCCGCTCGAATGCTGACGTAAATGCCGGAGCAGATTCGTCTCAGGAACAGGCGAACTGCAACCGCCTGAACTTTGTGCAAAAACGTGCATCTTGACTTCGATGACCGCGAGGTCTATAGGTTAGGGTACAAAGGGACTCAGGCACACGGAAGGTTCCACGCAGGACTCCTTATGATGAGGCGGCTCGGAATCGGGATTGCAGTTATTCTCCTGGCGGCGCTTGGTGCGTGGCCTGTCTGGGCGCAGCGCCACTTTGGCGGCATGCGGGGCTACGGGGCAAGAAGTGGCATGCACGGCGCCTTTCGAGGTCACGGAGCAAGAGGCCATTTTGGGCATTCGCACTTCGGATACAGGGGCCGAGGCCGCTATTATAACCATGCAGGCTTTATTGCAGCCCCTTACTTCTATCCCCCGGAATTCTACTCAGATTACTACGAGGAGCCGCCTGAATCCGAAGCGCCACCGACTCGAGTGGTCGTAGTCCAGACTTCCCCTCCTGCGCCGCAGGCGCCGCCGCCCCCTCCGCCAGAGTCTTTACTCCTTGAGCTGCACGGCGATCATTGGGTGAGGATCACGGACTCAGGCGAGGAAGAAGTAAATCTGGAGACTCGTCAGCCTGACTCAAGGCAAACCGTCAGCCGCCGGTCCGCAGTGGCTGAAAGCTCCCTGCATACTCGCCCGGTTCCACCCGCCATCCTGGTGTTTCGCGACGGGCATCAGGAACAGACGACGAGGTATACCATCATCGGCCCTGCTATTTACACCAGCCCGGAGCATTGGGCCGGGGGCTCCTGGGCGCAAAAGATCCCCCTGTCGGAACTGGACGTTGCCGCTACGCTTCGTCTGAACCAGGAGCGCGGCGTTAGCTTCAGCTTCCCCACCACGCCGAATGAAGTAGTCATCCGGCCGTAAACTTCCTTTTGTAGAGTGAAATCCCCGCTGCGGCTA
>JBJKQF010000087.1:0-10323 GCA_046705545.1 Terriglobia bacterium | reverse complement strand
GCTTCCTGCTTTGTCGCGGTATTGAATCAACCGGACGCCCGCCGCGAGAAGCGCCTCAGCAATCTGGACGGGCGAGTTGGTTCCCGTCTGGGAGGAGTCGATTATGGCATAGAGGCGGGGAATTCGCGAACCCATAGATGGCCAAGCAACAGGGATTTCCAATCAATCGTCCGCGCCGTTTGGAGCGTAGCGTTTCAGGAACTGCGTGTCGAAGTTCCCAGCCTGGAAATCAGGGTCGGCGAGAATCTTCTCTTGCAGCGGGATGGAGGTCGAGATTCCCTCCACGATGAACATTTCGAGGGCGCGCTTCATTCGCCGGATCGCTTCGGAGCGGTCTTTTCCGTGGACGACCAACTTGGCAATGAGGGAATCGTAATAAGGCGGGATCACGGACTCCGCATAAGCAGCGGTATCAACCCGGACTCCGATGCCGCCCGGGACGTGAAGCCCCGTGATCTTTCCGGCGGAAGGAGTAAAGCTTTCAGCGTCTTCAGCGCAAATCCGGCACTCGATGGAGTGGCCCTTCGGCTCGATGGTGTCTCCTTTGATGGGCAACGGTTCGCCGGCGGCAATCTGGATTTGCAGCTTCACCAAGTCGAGACCCGTGACCAGTTCCGTTACCGGGTGCTCCACCTGAATTCGGGTGTTCATCTCCAGGAAATAGAGCTTGTGGTTCTCATCCATCAGGAATTCGACGGTGCCGGCGTTCGTATAGCCGATGGCCTTCATCGCTTCGATAAGCCTGCCCCCGATTTCCCGGCGAAGGGCGGCATCAACTTGGGTGGAAGGCGCTTCTTCTAAAACTTTTTGATGGCGCCGCTGGATCGTGCACTCGCGCTCGCCGAGATGGATGACTTTCCCGTGCTCGTCCGCCAGCACCTGAAACTCGATATGCCGGGGAAAGGAGACGTACTTTTCGAGATATACGTCCGGCGAGCCGAAGAAGGCTTCCGCTTCGCTCTGAGCGGTCTGCAAAGACTGGGGCAGCTCCTCGGCGGAGCGAACAATCCGCATGCCCCGTCCTCCACCGCCCGCGGCGGCCTTCACGATGACCGGGTACCCGATCTCCTTGGCGGCGCTTAACGCTTCCGCCTCGCTGCTGATGGCTTGCGTTCCCGGAAGCACCGGAATTCCCAACTCCGCCATGCGCTTGCGCGCGGCGTTCTTGTCTCCCATCAGGCGGATTGCTTCCGGGCGCGGGCCGATAAAAGTGAGCCGGGAGGTTTCGCAGACTTCAGCGAACTTGGGATTTTCGGCGAGGAAGCCGTAGCCGGGGTGGATGGCTTCCGTGTCCGTAATTTCCGCCGCCGAAATGATCGAGGCCACGTTTAGGTAGCTTTCCGAGCTTCTGGCGGGGCCGATGCAAACCGCCTCGTCGGCGAAACGCACGTGAAGCGAATCTCGGTCTGGCTCCGAATAGACAGCGACCGTGCGGATTCCCAGATCCTTGCAGGCGCAGATCACCCGCAGCGCAATTTCACCCCGGTTGGCGATCAGAATCTTCCCAAACATAAATTACACCGGCCGGCGCTTTTCCGGCCCTTTGGAGCCGGCTTCTTGCCACCGGTCGCATCAGAACCTCAAAGGCTCATCACGGCTTAGAGGGTTTAATGTCAAAGAGGGGCTGCCCGTATTCTACCGGCTGACCGTTTTCCACATGGATGCGCACAATCTCCCCGGAGGATTCCGACTCGATTTCGTTCATCAGCTTCATTGCCTCCACAATACAGAGCACTTGGCCCGCTTCGACTTGGTCGCCCAGGCTGACAAAGGGCGGAGCGTCAGGAGAGGGCGAGGCGAAGAAGGTCCCCACCATCGGAGATTTCATCACATGGAGGTCTTCCGCCGGCTCCTCGGGGCGTGCCGTCGCGGCGGCTGGCTCCCCAAGGGGTGCGGGTGTGGCCTGGACAGGATGATTGGAAATTGCCGGATGGGAATGGGTGGCACCCGAGGAGTTGTGTCCAGCCGGCCCGCGGTTCTCCTGCCGCAGGATACGGATCCTCACTCCGTCCTTCTCCATCTCGAATTCGGCAACTTCCCGCTCAATCAGAAGATCGATCAATTGCTGGATGTCTTTCAGCTCCCAGCTTTGATCGGCAGCCTCGCTGCCTCGGGATGTTTTTTTGCCGGGCATATTTCTCCTCTTCTACTCAAAGCCTAGCCGGTAAACCAATCGTCTTTGGACGCTGGCGTTAAGACCTCAGGGGCTCCGTCCGTTACCAGGACCGTGTCTTCTACGCGGATTCCACCGAATCCTTCCAGGTACACGCCCGGCTCCACGGTGATAACCGAGCCCTTTTCCAGGCGTGCCTTGTCTTTGCGGCCCAAGTGCGGCTCCTCATGGATTTCCAGCCCCACACCGTGTCCTATGCTATGAGTAAAATAGCTTTCTAATTTCTTGCGTTCCAGCGACTGCCGCGCCACCCGGTCAATTTCGCACGCCCGCTTGCCGCAGAGAGCCATCTCCACGGCGCGTTCCTGGGCGTTCCGGACGGCGCTATAAAGCCTGCGCACTCGCGCTCCCGGAGTTCCCAAATAGAGGGTTCGTGTCAGGTCAGCCGCATAACCGCCAAGTATAGCACCGAGGTCAAAGATAACCAAGTCGCTTTTCTGCAACAACTTGGAAGAGGGATGAGCGTGCGGCCAGGCGCTCCGCACGCCCGAAGAGACAATGGATTCAAATGCGACTCCGTCGGCGCCCTTCCGCTTCATGCGATACTCGATCTCTGCCGCCAAGTCGCTTTCCCGCACCCCTGGCCGGACTTTCCGCCGCACCTCCTCAAATACCTCCACGGTGAGGTGACAGGCCCGCCGGATGTAGTTGATTTCGCCTTCATCTTTTACCGCTCGAAGAGCTTCAACCACTCCCCCGGCAGGCGTCCAGAGGAGTTTTTGGCTTTGCGCCTCTTCCAGCAGAGAGAATTCCCGGCAGGTAAGGGTTGAGTCTTCATAGCCCACACGGCCAGGCGACCTCCTCCGAATCCACCGCACAGCCTCCTTCAGCAGGCCTCCCCTTACCTCCCTTACCTCGATCCCCCTGGCCTGTTCCCGGGCCTGGAGCGTGTAGCGGGGATCTACCCAAAGAACGCTCTCGGAGGGCCCCAGGAAGGCCACGCCCGCGCTCCCTCGGAATCCTGTCAAGTAATAGATATTGATAAGGTTAGTTGCCAACAAGGCGGCCATCCCGCGCGCCTCAAGCTGGGCATGAAGGCGTTCGCGTCTGGAGGCGAAATATTCCGGCGGTGTTTTGGAGGTCATGGTGTCCAAACAAAAAGGAGGAAGCCCTTGCCTCCTCCTCTTGGCAATTCTACACCATTTTAGCCAAGCGCGCCGGTTCTAAAGCACCTAGGTGGGCAAAACCTTCGGAGTCACGAAGAAGAGCAACTCCTGGTCGTTTTTCTGGGTGACGGTGCTTTTGAAAAGGTGCCCCAGGATCGGGATATTGCCGAGCAAGGGGACTTCCGTAGAGGAGTTGGAGCGCGTGGTGACGGTTACTCCTCCAAAGACGACCGTCCCTCCATCGGGCACCAGAACTTCCGTGGTGGCGGATTGCGTGTTGATGGTCGGGCCGGCAAGCGTCAGGGCGGGGCCGGGAGACGAATTCTGGATGTTGATGGTTAAGAAGACGTGGCCGTCCTTCGTTACCTGGGGCGTCACCTGGAGTTGTAGAGACGCCTGGACGTATTGAATGCTGATCGTGTTATTGATGGTGGTTTGAATGGGGATCTGGGTTCCTTGCACCACGGTTCCCTGAACGTTGTTCTGGGTCACGATTGAGGGGCGTGAAATGGTTTTGGCCTCGTCATGAGACTCGGCGGCTGAAATTGCCGCGTTGATGGCGTAATTCGCGCCCAGGTTGGAGAGCACGAAAACTCCAAAGCCCGTGGCCGGGGAAGTGGTGACCGTCGGCGGCGAGAGCGGCTGGCCTGTCACGTTTGTCCCGGTCGCGCCGCCCGTCACCAGGCTTCCCGAGGCGTTCTTTTGGGCAAAGGAAAGAGCGGTGGAAAGGTTGCGAGCAAAGTCAGAGGTGGCGCGAATAATCCGGGCTTGGATGGAAACCTGCTGGGCCTTTGTGTCCAGCTTGGCAATCACGGATTCGATCTTGGGAATCTGGGTCGGGGTGTCGGAAATGATCAGCGTGTTCGTGCGCTCATCCACCAGCACGGACCCACGCCGGCTGAGCGCCGCTCCCCCCGCCCAGGACTTCAGCAGCGCGGCAATCGTAGCCGCCTTGGCGTAGTTGAGGGGCCGGAAGACCGTAACCAGCGGAGCGGCCTCCTCCTTGGCCTCCCAGAACTTCTGCTGTTCTTGCTGCTCTGCCGTCAGAGTGGAGAGCTTGGCGATGCGGAGAACGTTGCCTTCCAACTGCTCTCCCAGGTTGTAATCCTTCAAAACGATGTCGAGCGCTTGGTCCCAGGGAACGTCGTCCAGCACCAGGGTGAGCGTCCCGGAAACATTCTGGTCCACAATAATGTTCAAACCGCTGATCTCATGAATCAGCCGGAAGAAATCCTTCAAGTCAACATCCTTGAGATTGAGAGAAATCTTCTCCCCTGTGTACTTGTGCCCACCGTTAACCGAGGGTGGCGATGGAAGCGCCTCGTGGGGGAGGCCCGATCCTCCGGCCATCCCCAGGGCCAGTAGAATCGCGAGCAGCGTCAGGACCAATTTTTGTTTCATCTTCCCTCCTCCTGTGGCGAGCCCATCTTCAGAACAACTTCGCGGGTTTCAAGCCGTCCATCACTCCCTAGCCGGTCTTCCCTAAAACGGATAGAATCCGCCGTGATCCCGACGACGACCCCGTTGTAGACCTTGTCGTGAACCCTCAGAAAGTACGCCAGGTTGGTTTGATTAGTGACCACGGCAAGCATGGTCTGGTCAGCCAATTGTCGAACCGTTCCCTCCAGCCTCAATTGGCCGATGATCAAGCCTCGTTTGCCGGGTGGTAGAGGTCCTCCAAAATCCCTCCCTTGATCTTTGCGGGGAGGCGGCGGGACTCGGAACGGGTCCCTCTTTCCCGCAACAGGCTTCGCGGCTTCCGCCGTTTGCCGGGCCGTGGGCGCCGGACGCGCTGGCTGGGGCTCGCCTGCTGTGCTGGCATTGTTTGAAGCGGCTTTCACTGCAACCACTCCACCGGTTGCCCCTCGAACCCTTCTGCCTGCCGGCACAAGTCCGGCCGCGGCGCCGATCCCTAGCGCCGTTGCGGCTGCGAGCAGGCCCTTAGCCCAGGATATCTTTGCAGTGAAACGTTTGGTTTTCATCGCCGTCGTGGCAATCCCGATCTATCTTTGCCTCGCGCCTCCCGCCGGCTTTGCGGGTCCGGATTCTTGCGGCCGGTTGTAGTAGGTGGTGATCAGGCAATTGGCTCCCACGGTCTCTTGCGGTGAAACCTTGTAAGCGCCCAATCCGCCGCCTTCCGGACGTCCAAGAGCCAAGCTGCTGACCGTCACGATCCGCTGCCCATGCGCCAGGCGGTCAAAGAACCGTACCAAGTCGTAATAGGAACCATCCAGGTGCAGCCGGAAGGGCATCTCTACGTAGAGTTCCTTGTTGATCAAGGGTTGGGCGACGAATGTTCGGATATGGACTCCGTCGCTGGAGCCTGTTTCGTACACCGTGCGGACAAAAAGGTCGGTGGCCGGCTCGTCGGGCACAATGGATTGCAGCGTCTTGAGCTGCTCGGTCAACTGGACAATCCGGTTCAGGTATTCCGTTTGCTCGCGTTTGAAGGCTTCATCGCGGTCGTTCTCCGCCCGCAGCCGGGTTACCTGCTGCTGAAGGTCGTCCCCTTGGACGGACTTGGGAAGCGCAAAATACCAGAATGCCGCCGCAGCCAAGGCCAGCGCCAAGACCGCCATCAAGGTGGCTTGAATACCCGCAGGGAGATCGCGGAAGCTTTTGGCCATTGGCCCTTATCTCCTTATTACCTTCCCCCTGCGGCGCTAGGCGGCCCGGCGGCGTCATCCTGGCCGGAACCTGGCGGAGCGGTTCCAGTAGCGGCATAGGCGCAATCCAGATTGAACTTAAAGTCGGTCCGTCCGTTTTGGTCGTCCTGGTAGTACTGCCGCAAGTGGACATCTTGGAACTGCGGGGAGTGGTTGAGGGCGGTGATAAATTGTGCGATCGCCTTGACCGTCTCTGACTGGCCCCGGATGTGCAGCACTGTTCCTTCTGGAGTGACTTGCAGCAGATAAAGGTCCCGCGTGTCGTTCACCGCGTCTCCCAGCCTGGTCATCAAGTCAACCGGACCCTGGCGGCTACTCTGGAGTTTCTGGATGGTATTGATGCGTTCTTCAAGCAGCTTCAGCCGGGATTGATACTGCCGGTTCTGGGACTTGACCGCCGCCAGTTCCTTCTGCCGGATCTGTTCGCGGGTCAGGGAATCCCGCTCGTGCTGGACCTGATTGCTCCAATAAAAGTAAAGAAAGCCCACAAGGCTCATCGCCACGGCCAGCGTGACGACAAAAGCCAACATGAGCTGGGACGAACTGGAAGGCAAGCCATCCTGTCCACTCCCCGGAGCGCCCTCTCCGAGTAAGTTGATCTTCATCATGGCGTGTCAAAGCTCCTCAATGCCAAGCCTGTCGCCACGCACATCATGGGAGCGAGCACTGCCGTAAACGACGTGTCAAACCGCGCGGGATTGATGTGGACTTTGCGGAAGGGGTCCATCAGCTCAACCGGAACGTTGAGCTCTCCCCTTAACACTTCTGCAAGGTCCGTGATTTTGGCTGTTCCTCCTGCCAGGTAAACCAGTTCGATGCTGGCGTTGGAAGTTGTTTGCCTGAAGAAATCAAAAGTCTTTTGAATTTCCAGCAGCAGAATCTCCGAGACCGAGCGCAGATGGGAGCGCCGGGCCTCCTCGGAAACATTGGGAAGCGCCGCGCCCCGCTTCAGCCCTTCAGCGTCCTCAAACCCCAGGTCAAGTTCCTTCTGCAAGGCGTCGGTGTACTGGTTCCCGCCTACTGAGACGTCGCGGGTGAACAAGGACGCTCCATCGCGCACGATGTTGATGTTCATGGTGCTGGCCCCGACATTCAGTAAGGCGACCATCGAGCCGGACGGAGGATCGTAGTTGGCTTCGAAAGCGTTCTCGATGGCAAAGGCGTCGATGTCCACCACCCGCGGCTTGATCCCCGCCTGGCTGAGTACGTTGGTGTAGTTCAGAATCTTTTCGCGCTTGACCGCTACCAGCATCACATCGGTGCCGGCGCCTTCTGCCGACGGCCCCATGATCTGATAGCCCAGGTTCACGTCCGCTACGTCAAAGGGAATGTATTGTTGAGCCTCAAAAGCAATGGCGCTGGCCACCTCCGCCTCGCTTCGGGCGCCTACCGTGATGTTTTTGACAATCACCGAATGTCCGGATACAGAAGTCGCCACCTCCTTGGTTCTGACTTTGTTCTCAGCAAAAATCTTCTCGATGGCTGAAGAGACTATCAGCGCATCCATGATCGCTCCGTCCACGACCACGTCCTGGCCCAGCGGCTCAAAGCCGAGATTTGCTAGCTCGTAGCCTGAGGTGTTCCGGTCCCGGGCCAGCTCGATAACTTTGACTGAGCTTGATCCGATATCGAGCCCCACCAGTTTCCTCGGCTTGTTCCAAAACATGTGGACGGCTCCCTAGATTGACCTGGCCCACGTCCTGCGGGAACGTTCCTGAAAATGCGCGCTAGGCTTTCCCATCTGCCGGCCCCGCGCCATCCTCTCGAAACACCGGTAATTCCCGGCCGAAGGGACGGCAACTTTCTATATCGGTCTTTATTCATGCGGGCTTCAGGGGTTAGGCTCGATTTCTTTGTGATGCTAGGGGTGGGCGGGAAATGATTTTCCCGCTGGAAGTGAACCGTAGAGAGAAGCCCTGACCTCCAGACGCTCAGTTGACCCTGACGGTCACAACAGCGCTGTGGCTTAAGGATTGGGCGGTGGCGCTTACGGTTAGCGTGTAAGTTCCCGCCGGGGTTCCCTGGCTGCTGGGCAGCGGCGAGACGCCGCCGTTTCCAACTCCGCCGCCGCAGGAAGCCAGCAAGATGCAAACCAGAGCGGCAAGCGCCGCCCGCCTGGCCGGTGGAAAGGCGGGCAGCCTGAGAAGGTGTGCGAAGAAGAACGCGAGCAACAAGACCAGCACTGCCAGCCACTCCAGGCACAGCGGGGAAGGCGGCCCCACTTCCGCAGGAGGCGCTATTGAGGCTCGCAACGTTGTAGTGAGTTGGAGAGTGGCTTCCTGGGGCGTGGCGCCGTCCATCTTCACCGATAGAGGTGAAAGGGAGCAGAAGGTTGTGGCCGGCGCACCCGTACACGCCAGGGTCACGGCAAGGCTAAATCCGTTGACTGGAGAGAGCGTCAACGTTGCGGTTGCCGTCTCGCCCGCATTGATCGAGACTTGGGATGGGGATGCCGCAAGCGTGAAATCTGCGAAGCGCACCGTGAGGGGCAGCGTGGCTGTCGTGGTGCTGGAGAAGCTTTCTGTTCCGGTCACGGTGAAGGTCACTGATGTGGAAGCGACCTGGGCGAGGTTTGCGACTGTGAGCGTGCTGGAGCTTCCTGGCTCGATGCTGGCAGGATTGAAAGAGCATGTTGCGGGCGCAACGTCCGCGCAGCTGAGGTTGATGGACCCTGTGAATCCCGGCGAGGCGGAAGCGGACACGATGAAGGTCGTCTGGTCGGTTCCTGCGAGTACGGCGGCTGAGGTGGCCGCCGCGGTCAGTGAGAACGAGGAGACGCCGGCGCCCGTCAGGGTTATTGTCTGCGGGCTATTGGCGGCGGAGTCCGTGATGACTACCGATCCCACGCTGGTTCCTGCGGCGGATGGGGAGAATGTCACCGTAATCGCGCAGCTCGCTCCAGGATTCAGCATGCTGCCACAATCATTTGACTGGGTGTAGTCGCCCTGCGCCAGGATGCCGGCAATATCGAGCGGCGATTGCCCAAGGTTCGTTAACGTCACCATTTGGCTGGGGCTGGTGGTTCCCACCGGAACGGAGCCGAAGTCGAGACTGCTGGCGGAGAGGCTGGCGTCACCGCTCGCGCCGTAACCTCTCAGCTGAACTGTGTGCGGGCTGCCCGCCGCAGTGTCGGTAATGGTCATCGCGCCCGTTCGAGATCCCGTTGCGGTGGGTGTGAATGTAGCGTTGACGGAACAAGTCGTGGCGGGAGCCAGCGTCGAGCCGCAATTGCTGGTCTGGGCAAAATCGCCTGTAACGGCGATGGCGGCAATGCCCAGCGGTGCGCTGCCCGCATCACTGAGCTTCACCGTCTGCGGCGCGCTGGCGGAGTTGACCGTTTGGCTGGGAAACTCCAGAGGATTGGGAGCTGCTGTGAGTCCCGCCGCATCTTGCGGGCCGATTTTGGCGGCCCAGGCGTCATACGACCCACCCGTGTAGGCTGTGGTCAATGACGACGGTGTGGTAGGGAAGTCGGGGGAAAAAGTCTTCCCGGCCAGATAGAGATTTCTGGAGGAGTCGAGCGCCAGATCATTGGCGTAATCGTCGCCGGTCCCGCCCAAGTAAGTTGAAAAGACCAGCGCCGAGCCGGTGGCGTTCAGTTCGGCGGCCATCGCGTCATAAAAACCACCGCTCGCAGTCTGAAGCGGCTCGACGGCCGGGAACCCTCCGCCATAGGCGTATCCGGCCACGTAAGCGTTGCCGGATGCATCCACGCCGATGGCGTTGGCGACGTCGGGGTTCGGGCCGCCGAGAAGCGTGGCGTACGTTAGCGCGCTGCCCGCGGCATTAACTTTGGCCACAAAGGCCTCATTCGAACCGTTGTACGCGGTCTCGTAGGCGGAAGCGGTGACGGGGAAATCCTTTGAAGTCGTCCAGCCCGTTACGTACGCATTCAGCCCGGCATCAATGGCAATGCCATTACCGTAGCTGGCCGCCGTCCCGCCTAGATAAGAGGAATAGACCAACGCCGAGCCGTCGGGATTCAGCTTGCTGACAAAAGCTTCAAAGCACGGGAAGCTGTTGAGCGCTGAACCACAGGATGTGGCGGTGTAACTCGGTTGGAAGCCGCCATGCGAAGGGAAATTGGCTGAATTTGTTTGCCCTGTCAAATAGGCGTTGCCGGAGGAGTCCACGGTGATCCCCGCTGCTTGATCTTCTCCGCTGCCGCCCAGGTAAGTCGAGTAAACGAGGGCTGTGCCTGCAGAGCTGATTTTGGTGACGAAGCTGTCGAACGGTCCGCCGCTGTAACTGGTTTGCAGCGCGCCGCTGGTTGTGGGGAAGTTCGTCGAGGAAGTGAGCCCTGCGACATATGCGTTGCCACTGGAATCCACGGCAAGTCCGCGGGCAAAATCATCTCCGGTCCCGCCCAGGTAGCTGG
>JBJKQF010000086.1:0-2853 GCA_046705545.1 Terriglobia bacterium | reverse complement strand
ATTCTTTCGATTCCGCCATTAAAGAACCTGGTCATTTGCATGACTCGGCTGTTGTAGCAGACTCTCGCGCGCCATGGCAGTCTGTTCTTATTGAAGTGTTTCATGATCAAAGACGATGCCTCGGCCGCATGTCGGAGTGCAGCGGTGACTCCATTAGAAGTGATTGGATCAACCATGGACGCAGCTTCGCCGCAAATCAGCCAATTCGGCCCGGCAACTTCCCGATACGCGCGGCATCTGAAAGAGGTCACATTTATTTCGCCGATTGCGCCCGTGCGAACCAGCGGCTCGAATCGCGCGAATTTCGTCAATTCTTGTTTATAAATTTCATTCACCGCTAAGCCCTGGTTCCGTTTCTCTTTCATCCACTCACCCATGGTTACGACTCCGACGCTAATGATCTGAGGATTTACCGGAATTTCCCAGATCCAATGGAGATATTTCGACGGCAAAGGATCCGTGTATAACGTAGTCCCCTCGAGAGGATTAGTGACCGGAAAGTAGGCCCACATCGCGACCTTGGGTGGACCATATTCCGTTTTCGGCAGATTCAACTTGCGAGCAAAGAGCGACGCCGCCCCACCGGAAGCGTCGATAAACCATTTGGCTGAATATTTCCTGCCATTTGCACCGTGCACAGTGGATATTTCCCCTCTTTGGTGTTCGATGGCAACAATCTTGTCTGAAACCAGACTGACTCCTGCTTTGCCAGCGAGCATGAGCAATTCTTGGTCGAGCCGCATGCGGTCAACATGCAGCGTTCGCAGTTCGATATTGAACGGAGTTTGGACAAGCCACTCGGAGGGGGCATAGTCAGCGGATTGGCCGTTGCGCATTTTCAAAATGACATGACGCTTCCAGGTTGCCATTCGACCCTCAATTAGAGATTCCATCGACAAGCCGAGCTCTTTTAGCAGGCCGGGGGCTGCCCAATCGAGTGACTCGCCTACCGGCTGACGATTGCCTTGCAGGGGAGAAATACAAATGACTTTTAGGCCCGACCTGGCGAGCTGTAACGAAGCTGCTTTACCGGCCATGCCTGCACCTATAACAACCACGTCATGAATGTTGGGCGAGCTTGGATCTGAGTTTGGGTGAAGCGGCAGTTTGCTGTCGTCAGTCACTCGAGGCACACTTCACCGAGTCCTATTGCGTTCGAATAATTGGATCACCTAAGCGATGCGGAGCACCGGCTGGTAATCGAGAGCCTTCAGGATTTGCTCGATCTGCCAGATGTGGCGGCTCTGGTGTGCGGCAAGCATGCGAAAAGCGCCATAGATGTTGTAGGTGATGCGTGCGTACACGGGAGACTTGATGCTTACCTTGTCAATTGCTAGCCCTGCACCCGAGCGCAGGGTTTCCAGCAGTTGATTCTGCGAATCCACGAAGTTCGTCCATGCCTTCTCCGGGTCCTGATTTTGTGGAGCGAGTTGGGGAAGAACCTGGAAACGTAACCGGTAAGGTAAGGCGGCTTCAGGTTCAAAATGAACAGACTCGGCATAAGGCCTGTGCTTAAACGCCGGTTCTTGGCCAGGTGCGGCGCTGTCGAGATCGCCTTGGAAATCGCAGGGAGAAATGTGCACGTCGTTTGCGTCAAATGGTCAAGGCACTCGGTTACGCACCATGAGCCCGGCTTTAAGCGAATGACCAAATCAGATATGTCACGGCCTAAAACAAGTGCTTCGGCGTCGCGCGTCACTTTTCGAATCTGGTTTGCGATGGTGACCTGTTGTTGGATTGAGATGAGTTCGGCTCTGGAGATGTCGAAATCAGTTGGCTGCGCCGGAATGACACTTGGTACGCTCAATGCTAACCCCACGATCACTGGGAGAGGAAAATAGCCGGAAGCTGCCGCCGTGGCAATAATGCAAAACAACTATGTGCCAAAAACTGACGAAAAGTCTCAAAAAGAGACCCTCTGAGGGGTTGCCCTAGTACTTTCCCATTAGTGTGTTTGGCGGACAGACTCGCTAGAAGTAGAAAGGCTTTGAGGATAAGGACCTGATCCCGCGAACGGAAGCCCGATTTCCATCGCTTCCGCAAGTGAAGGTGCAATTGTCCATCGTATACGGTGATTCCTTGAGCTCAGTGGGGCTTAAAACAGCACAGTCCATCGGAGAAAAATTTGGGTACCCTTGCCTCTCATTTGAAGAACACTGTTCCCGATTCCGGTGTCGCCTCTGGACCAGATGAATTCGACTTCAGGTACTACGGATGGCGCGTGGCCTTGGCTGCATGCTTCGGCGTGATGGCCGGTTTCGGGTCGCTGTTCGTATATACATTCTCGGTCTTCGTCAAGCCGTTAGGCGCGGAATTCGGCTGGAGTCGGGAGGCAGTCTCGCAGGGATTCGCGATTGCCGCGATCACAGTTGGCGTCGTCTCGCCCTTGCTGGGCAGATGGATCGATCGCTTTGGTCCGCGGCGCATCATTCTGGTTTGCATTACGGTTTTCAGCTGCGGTATTGCCTCCTTTGCGCTGCTGCGATCGGGAATATGGCAGTTCTACGTGACATGCTTTGTGCTCGGAGTGGTCGGCAATGGTGCGGCGCATCTGGCATACGCGCGATCGATTTCCACCTGGTTTGAACGGCGGTTGGGAACGGCATTTGCACTCGTCATGGTGGGGGCCGGATTGGGCGCCACGATTCTCCCTCCGGTTGCACAGTCTCTAGTGAGCGCCTATGGGTGGAGAACGGCCTATGCATCATTGGGTGCGCTTGCCCTATTGCTCGGCCTGCCACTCAGCGCGCGCTATATACGAGACAAGAAAGCTCCATCGCTCCCGAATACACAGCCTAAAGCGGCAATCAAGTCCGGGATGACTTGGCAGCAAGGTCTTCGTTCCTTTGCTTT
>JBJKQF010000085.1:0-4187 GCA_046705545.1 Terriglobia bacterium | reverse complement strand
GCGATAGGCTTTCTATACGCCTTTCCGCGCTCGTTTATCCTTCGCCCGGCCGCGGGAGTTGTCCATGCCCGGGAATGGAATCTTGAGGACAGTTCGGGTCACGTTCGCCTTCGGGCTTTGCTCGACTGCTCATCCGCCGCCGGCTGTACTCCCCAGATCAAGCTCTTCGGCCAGGACGGCAAGGCACTCACCATGCTGGGCGCGGGAACGCTTTCATTTTCCGGGAAAGAGGGCGAGGCAAACCTCTCGGCCGTCGACCTCCATTTTTCAGGTGTTCCTGAAAAAGGAGCCTCGGCAGCGGAAGCCCAAATCGGCATCGCACCAACAACCGGCGGCCACCTGTGGCTTGTCGGCAAGGGGCGGAGCCACTTCCTTGTCAATTCAGACCTGCCCAGGGTCGAGATCGGAGACGCCCAAGGCTACATTATGGACCTGGGAGCTTCCGACCTCACTGCCGTCAATTCCGGCCAGACGCGGCAGACAACCGCCGCCTCAATTGTGATGTACGCCAATGACAAGGAGCACCACGTCATCTGGCAGATGCCCTGATCCCGGCGTTAACACTATTGCAACATCCTGCGTGGCGGCGCCACCCGTTCTTTCTACGGTTCCTCACCCAGCCGGAAACTGACTACAACCGTCACCCGCACCTGAACCGGCGAGCCTCCACGCATGGCAGGCCTGAAGCGCCAGGTGCGCACGGTAGCGATGGCGTTTTCGTCCAGACCGTAGCCCAAGTGCGCTCCGACTTCTTTTACGTCACTCACCTTGCCTTGCGCGCTAACAACGATCTGAAGAGTCACCGTACCTTCAATCCCATTCGAACGGGCGGCCTTGGTATAAGGCGGCCCAGGTTCGTAGATAGCCGCCGGCGCAGTCACGCCTGACGGGCTGCCCGCCGCAGGCGCGGGCTTCGACGGTCCGGCTGCGGAACCTGGCTTCGTTCCTGGCGACAATCCCGGCAGTATGGGCATAGGGCCGGAAGAATCGCCGCTGGGGTCAATGGCCGTTCGGGCCAGATGAGGTTGGGCAGTGGACTCGCTGTCATAAACTTCTTGCGCCGTTTGTCCGGTAAACCCCTTTAACCGGTCATCAATCATTCCTTCGAGCATCGGCTCCATCATGTTTCCCCAGCCGCTCTGGTGGTAGATCACTTCCCCGTTCTGGTCGATCAAAAAAAAAGTGGGGATGCCGCGCACGTGGAAAAGATCCGAGAGACGTCGGTCCCGGTCCAGGTATTGCGGCCACGCCAACTCGTGCTCCCGGACGTACCTTCGCCATGCCCCTGCGCTGTGGTCAGAGCTGATTCCGAGAATGATGAAAGGTGAACCGGCAAACTTTCTGGAAAGATCAACGATGGAAGGCGCCGCCCCCCGGCAGACCGGTCACCAGGACGCCCAGAAAAAAAGGAGCGTGACTTTGCCCTTCAAGCTTTGCAAGCTGTAGGTCTGGCCATCAGCAGCCCTCAGCGAGAATGCGGGCGCCGGACTCTCGGTGGGCGCCTGCGAATGCGCCGTCGTGGAGGGCATGGGACTTACTGGAAGGGGACGGTAGGCGGCCGCGACCACTTCCGGATGACCCCGCAAGTAGCAATGTAGGTTCTTGACCAGCTCGCCGCTGGTTGCCGCCCTGCCGGTCCACAGCGATGCCCCCTGAATGTCCGTCAGCGCGCCGTGCAATCCAGTCCCATCGCTCCAGACGCCCAAGAGCAAGGTTGCATCCGCGGTGCGGTACACCACGGGAATTCCCGCCTGCCGGATTTCGCTGCGCAGCGAGGCCATATCCACAGGATTCCCGGTGTCCACATTAGAACCCAGATACAGGCGCGCTTTAATGGGTCCGCCGGACGCAGTGGAGTTTACCGCCGAGGCCTTTGAGACAGCGCTTTCTGCTGAGCTGGCGCCCGGCGCAGTGAATGCAGCGTCCAGACGGAGCCAACCCTCGTTGCCGGCGGCCAGCGTGAAATTGTCCCACGGCTCGTGATGAGCAGGGACTGAAGGCCTTGCCTCGGCGCCGAAGCCTCCCGCGCTCGGCGAAGCTCCGGTTCCACCCGCATAGACGTCCGTTCCCCAAAGCTCAAAGGAAGCCTGGAGAGGAAACGATTGTCCGCCGGGCAGCATCACTCGCGTGAATTTTACGCGTAGCATTGGAAGCGGCATGGAGCGCGGATTGGCGCGTCGCAACGCCGTCACGCTTCCCAAAAGTATTGCTCCGGCCGGCAACACAGAGATTCCGCGAGCGTTCACAGGACCTATCAATTCCGCCTGCACGGGCTCTTGCAGCTTGGAGCCGCCTGTGCTCAATGTGGTCTCAATCTTTACGTGGAGTTGCGCGCCCACGGGCACCGCAGCAATCTGGGCTGGCAGAGGAGCGGCAAATGCCGCTGCCGAGGCTATAAGCAAGACAACTATTTTTGTCCTTCCCGCGCTCCCCAGCCTCATTCCAGCACCACTCTGGTCCTTTCTAGCCTGCTCACAATCCGTGTCCTGGCGCAGTCTGTTGCCAAGTCAAAGCAATCGCAATAGAAAGACTAAAATCGGCGGTTCTGGCACGTGATATACACCCCCACTTATGCGTTGTCAAGCTGACGCCGGTGAAGGAAGCGTAGGCGCACTTCCGCGCCTGTGTGGAGTTGCGGTCCTGTCCACGCGATCAAGATTCGTAAATCTCAGGGAACTTGCCGGTGTTCAGGAACCGGTGGAGAGGAACTCACCAGGTGCGGACCGAGATGACGGTCAAAGAAGTCAGAGGTGGCATGGTAGGCTTTCAGCCAAGTTGAATGAAGCAGAAAAACGTGGACCTCGTTGGGAAAAACAATCTGCTGGAACGGAACACCCTGCCGACGCAACGCTTCGGCCAGGTGAACCATTTCTTTGAAAGGAACCTCGGGATCGTCGTCGCCTTGAATCAGCAGGACGGGAGACCGCCAAGCCTTGACGTAAGCTAGCGGCGACGACTCAAACGCCAAACGTTCAGCCGCCGACTGGCGCTGCGGATTGTCTGGTGGAACCCAGTCGGGAATCTCAAAATTCCAGTTATGGACGCCTGAGAAATCCACCCCCGCCGCAAAAAGGTCCGAAGCCCGCGCCAGTGCCAGCGCCGTCAGATAACCGCCCCACGATCCACCCCAAACTCCGATGCAATTGGGATCAACGTCGCTGCGGTGGCGAAGATAAAGCCCTGCGCCTTCCACGTCCCTAAACTCGCTCGCTCCCGTCGCGCCGTAGTCAAGCGCCTCGCGGAAATCCAGTCCGTAACCAATGCCCCCACGATAATTCACGGAAATCACGATGTAACCACGGCTCACCAGATATTGATTGAGGGCGTAGGAGTTGCTGTAATAATTCATGGGATTCCAACCCAGCAGCATTTGCCGCTGCGAGCCGCCGTGCAGAAAAAGGATCGCCGGATGGCGCTTGCCATCATGGTCGTTTGCGGGGAGGAAAATCTGGCCGTGAATACGCAGCCCGTCCGTAGCGGATACAATCACCGGCCGGGGCGTGACCGTCTGGCGCGCGGGGAAATCCGCCGGAATCGCTTGCGGAGCGAGGTCGCGAAGCTTGCCGGAACTTTCAACAATGGCAGGGCGGGCGGGAAGCTGCGCGTCCGAGTGCAGCAGCACGATTCTGCCGTTCGAGGCCATCACCGGAGACCATTCGATGCCGCTTCCTGAAGTCACCGCGACCGGTCGATGTCCGGTGACGGATTCCTTCCACACGTGCCGCCGGTCGAGATCATTCTCATTGGAATTGAATACCACCTCGCGACCGTCCGGGCTGAGAGCAACGTCCTTGACGATAAAATGGCCGGGCGTCAAAAGCTGCGGCCAGCCGCCCTTCACCGGAATAGAATAGAGGTGCGTCCATCCGTCGCGTTCCCAGGGGAAGATGAGGCGATTCCCGGCTGCCCAAAGCAATTGGTTGCCGGCCGAGATCTCGCGAAAGACACTTCCCTGCCCTTTGTCCGCCTTCCAGTTTTCCGGGCCGTGGCCCGTCGGCACGGCTGCTACGCGAATCGACCACGGCTGGCCCGTACGGTCGGGACCGAAGATTTTCTCCCGCTCCGAGGCCGGAATGCGGATGAAGGCAATCTGTTTCCCGTCCGGAGACCAGACAGGGTTGGAGTCAAGATCAACGCTGGGATCAAGATAGTGGAGGCTGTTCTCAGCGAAATCATAAACGCCGATC
>JBJKQF010000084.1:0-15989 GCA_046705545.1 Terriglobia bacterium | reverse complement strand
ATGCTGATGAGCCGGTGGCCGTGGGCTTCGAGCGGCTGCTACGCACGCACGATCCCGACCTAATTGTCACCGAGTGGGGCGATTCCACGCTGCTGCCGGGGCTGATCGGGCAGGCGCGGCGCCGGGGCTTCGAACTCAGCCTCAACCGTGAGCGCCGGCCGGTGGCCCGCAGCCGCTCGCGCAGCTACATGAGCTACGGGCGCATTCTCTTCAAGGAAAGCGCCGCCACTCTGGCGGGCCGGTTGCACGTCGATCTGCGCAATTCCTTCATCGCCCACCAGTGCGAGCTGGACGGCTTGTGGGAGCTGGCGCGCATCACCAAGCTTCCGGTGCAGTACGCCGCCCGCACCACGACCGGCACGGGAATTTCCCACATGCAAATGGAGCTCGCTTACCGCGACGGCACGCTGATTCCCGCGCAGAAAGCCGAGCCCGAAAGCCCCAAGCATCCCGACGAGCTGCTGCGCGCGGACCGCGGCGGCCTGGTCTTTCCGCCCCGCCTGGGATTCCATGAAAACGTGGCCGAACTCGATTTCTCAAGCGAATACCCTAACATCATGGCGCGCTTCAACGTCTCGCCGGAAACCGTCAACTGCCCCTGCTGCCCGCAGGCGCCGCGCGTTCCGGAACTTGGCTACCGGGTCTGCCAGCGCCGCCGCGGCATCACGTCGCGCGTGGTGGAACGTTTGATCGCGAAACGCGTTGAATACAAAGGGCGAATGTCCGCGCTGGCTTGTACAAGCAGCGCGAGACTCATCAAGCGGCCCGAGACGAACGGGGGCGACGGACTTCGCGAAAGCTACAGCCTGCGCTGCTCGGCGCTCAAGTGGCTGCTGGTCTGCTGCTTTGGCTACACTGGCTACAAGAATGCGCGCTTCGGCAAGATCGAGGCGCACGAAGCCATCAACGCCCTGGCGCGGGAAAAGCTGCTGGTGGCCAAAGAAACCGCGGAAGGGCAGGGCTACCGCGTACTGCATGCGCTGGTCGATTCGCTCTACGTGACGCGTCCGGGCGCCACGCGCCCCGATTACGAGCGCCTGGCGCGGGAGATCTCCAAACTGACGCGCCTGCCGCTTGAACTCGAAGCGGTTTATCGCTACGTGGTCTTTCTGCCCTCCAAGCAGCACGCTGAGATTCCGGTGCCGAACCGTTTTTTTGCCGTCTCAGAGAAAGGAGAATTGAAGATTCGCGGGCTCGAATGCCGCCGGCACGATACGCCGCCGTTTGTGGCGCGCATGCAGCACGACGTTTTGGAGATTCTTGCCGAGGCGCGCGATTTTGCAAGCTACGGCGAGAAGCTCGAAGAAGCCCGCCGTGTTTTTGAGCGCTCGCTTGACCGCCTGGCTGACGGCAGCCTGGACGTGGAAGAACTCGTTATCAGCAAACGCCTGACGCACGCCCCGGAAGCCTACCGGAAAGACACCGCCACGGTGCTGGTGGCCCGGCAACTGGACCGCTCCGGCGTCAAGCTGCGCCCGGGGGAAAGCATCGAGTACATCATCACCAACGCCCATGCCAAGCTCCCGGACGACCGCTTCCGCGCCTTTACGCTGTGGGAGGCCTGGCACGGCTACGACGCCGCCGCCTACCGCACCGCGCTCTTGGATGCTTTTAAGTCCTTCGAGCAGTTCGCAGCTTCGGCGCGCGGTTCCTTGTCCAATGCAAAAGATACGCGCCCGATTCACCCGTGAGGCTGCCGTGGCAAGGGAATTCTATGAGACTATGAGCGCAGATAGACGGGCTGCAGCTCCAGCTTTCGCTTCGAGGGGCTTTAGCGCGTGGCCGAAGTGCGGCGGGGCTTGCGGCTTGCTTGGCGGGAGCCGTTATCGCGGCGCGGCACCGTTTGGCTGATCTTCAGAACGGCTCGCAAGGCGTCATTGACGGCGGCATCATCCGGGAAGGCTTCGGCCAGTTCGGGATCGAGAAGCACAAGATTCGTACCGCCGCGATAATGTTTTGCGTACTTACCCCGGACCCCACCCTTCATCGAGCCGAAATCATATTCGGGCCGCAGATCGTCTGCGGTTTTCCTAGTATCTTTCCTCATAAAACCTTCGCTCATGGCGAGTGGCCTGTCTGGCACTAATGATGCGAACCACCTCGCCCTCCTCCGTGTGCGCCACAACGAGCAGGCGCCCGACCCTCGAAGCGCCAATGGTCAGGAAGCGCTGCTCCAAGCCGGAGTGATCGATATCTCGAAACGTGGCAGAAAGCGGGTCGCCGAGCACGGTCGCCGCTTCGTGGAAATCAATGCCATGTTTCCTGAGATTGGCTGCGGCTTTCCGGGCGTCCCATGTGAAAACCACAATTCTAGTATATACCATTCAATGTCTCAGTCCGTAGTTGGATCACTGTAGTCCTGCCGCTGCACGGTTCCCGGACGACCGCTTCCGCGCCTTCACGCTGTGGGAAGCCTGGCACGGCTACGACGTGCGGCAATACCAGCAGGCGCTGCGCGACGCCTTCAAGCCTTTTGAGCACTTTGCGACCCCTCCGGCCCGGCCGGGAAAGTTGAAAACTTTGTGACGGCTGTCACTCCCTCCATCCCATTTCGGGTGTATCCTGACAACCGTAGACGGACCTACGCCGAGGCAACAACCCTCGGTGAGCAGATGATTTGAGGAAGCTAAAATTACTCCACCGCGGAACCTCAGAATGCCGGAACCCTCTGATTTCGACGCCAGCAAACGTGCCCGATTTTTGGTTACCTGCATCTACTCTGTGCTGATTCCGGTTCTGGCGGGCTGCGGGTAAGAGATTTACGTTGAGAGGCACAAACTGATGGACCAAGCAACCGTGTACGTTGTGGGAGCCGGGCCGGCTGGACTGTTTGCCGCGCGCAAGATTGCGACCGCAGGACACCGGGTTCTGATTCTTAACCGCGACATCAAGCCCGGCGGTCTTGCCGAGTACGGCATCTATCCGCAAAAATTCCATATGAAGAACGGCCTGCGAAAGCAATTTGCCAAGATTCTGGGGATGCCCAACGTCGCCTATCTTGGCAACGCGCGGGTACGCTCCGACGAACGTGTCACGATTGACCGGCTGAAAAGCTGGCAGCCGACGGCCATCGTCTTTGCCGTGGGCGCGCAAGGGACAAAGAAGCTGGGACTTCCCGGGGAGGATGCCAAGGGCGTTTATTCGGCCAAGGACTTCGTCTACCACTACAACTCGCTGCCTCCCTTCGCCTCGCAGGATTTCTCCTCCGGACGCCGTGTGGCGATTGTCGGAATGGGGAACGTCATGGTGGACATCGCTCGCTGGCTGCTGATTGACCAGCCAGGCGAAAAGCCGGAAGAGGTTACTGTCATCGCGCGGCGTGGGCCCTTTGAAGTCAAGTTCGACCGCAAAGAGTTCGATAAGGTTGAGGCCTTCCTGGACCGCGCTCTGTTCCAGGAGGAGTTGAACCGCGTCGCAGAGGCCATCCGGGCGGTTGGACAGGATCCGAGCCAGGTTGCCGAGAACGTTTTCCCCTGGCTGAATACCACGCCGGAAGTTCCTCCAAAATCCAAACTAGGCTTCCGTTTCCTCACGTCGCCCATCGGAATCGAAGCCGGCGCCGACGGACGGATCAAGCGGCTGAACGTGGTTGAAAACGTGCTGACCCGCGACGGTGACTATCTCAGACCGAAGGCCACGGACCGGCAGGCGTCTCTCGAATTTGACACGCTCATCACCGCTATCGGAGATCTTGCGGACCCGACCTTGGGACTGCCTTATGGCAAGAACTCCTACGTAACCAACTCCGACCCTGCCGAGCCTGAGCGCGCCTCTTACGAAGTCTTTGACCCGGCCAGCGGAAACGTGCTTCAGGGAGTTTTTGTGGTGGGATGGGCTCGCAAGGCCAGCGAAGGCTTAGTGGGCACGGCCCGGCTTGACGCTGAGCGTGGAATCACCCATGTCCTTAAATATCTCGAACAGGCTGAAAAGTACACTTCTCCGTCCGCAGAGGAGATTCTTGGCGAGCTGCGCGGCGAAGGGATCGAAGCCGTGAATTGCGAAGATATCAGCCGGCTCGCGCAGGTGGAGGAGCAGCAAGCGGCAGCTCTGGGCCTGCCGGAGTTCAAGTTTTCAACGAACGAGGAAATGTTGCGCGCGATCGGCGCAAAGGTGGCCAGCTAGACGCGACCAAGTGGCGCGGGCGCGCAGTGGCTGGGGTGACCGGTGGTTCAAGTTTGGGTTCCGCCTTCGGGCAGCCCTTCATTTTTCTTTCCCGGATTGAAACAAGTCATTATATTCTAGCAATCTTGGTCGTCGTTGATACCGGCGCTTCGTTGCACTATAACTTCCGGATTGTTGTGGGAACCGATGCGAGAACCGCGGGCGCGGCTTCGCTGGGCGCCTGGAACCTCTGGGGCATCGGCGTTTCTCATCAGACTTAATCCGCAGCGCTTTATCGTGACGCAGCAAGCGGCGAATCCCCCTTTCTTCATAATAGGGAGACGGACGTGGCATTTCCGCCCAAAGGCCGCCTGAACGACATGTGGAGCCAGGTGGCGTTTTACAGCAGCTTGGGCTTCATCATCCCGGGTGGCGTGGTGGGCGGATACTTCTTGGGGTGGCTGCTCGACGAATACCTGCACACAACACCGATTTTAGGTATTATAGGGGGTTTGGCAGGGGCCGCGGCGGGCATCGTCGAGGTCTTCCAGATTTTGACCCGGGCGGAAAAGAGTGCGGATCGGGACGATTCATCAAGCGACTCTGGAAAGCGCTGAGGGGCGGCTGCCACGCTGGATGGCGGGATTTGCCGTGGTGGGTATGGTGGCGGCCCTGTGCCTGGGTGATTTCCGCACCGCGGCGGGATTTGGCCTGGGCGCCGGAGTCGCCATCCTGGCTTATTCCTGGCTGCACAAAGCCGTGGTAGCTTTGATGAACGCGGGCGTGGAGCGGCCCTCGGGTTGGTTGCTCAGCAAGATTTTCATCCGCTACCCGCTGATTCTTGCTACAATCTTTATCTTTTACCGCGAAAACTGGCTGCCCCTGGAAGCGATGGTGGCGGGGCTGTTCGTTCCAGTTGCGGGTGCTGTCGCAGAGTCCTTATACCAAGTCAGTTCGGCTTTTCTCCACTCGAAGGCCCTGTGAGCCGCGCATGGGCGCGCCGGGGAATTTCCGGTCTGGGGTGAAGCGAATTTTTGTGTAGGAGAATGTCTGAGTGCCTGAAGCCCACCCATTTTGGTTTGCAGGGTTGCTGAACAAGTTGCTGGCCGGGATTGTGACTCCTTTCCTGACGGCGATTGGATTTCCGCCTGCACATCCCCATCATCCGATTCCGGGCTATGTGGCGGGTGAAGTCCTGGTCCTGGTGATCATTGTGGTTGGAGCCATCGTGCTCCGGCGGCAGCTGTCCGTCGAGAACCCGGGGAAATTCCAGCAGACGATGGAGGTCTTTCTGGAATTCACGCAAGGGTTGGCGGATGAGATGATTGAGCACGGAGGCCGCCGGTACGTTCCCCTGATCGGAACGCTGGGAATTTTTATTCTGCTTTGCAACGTTATGGGGTTGATTCCCACGATGATCACGCCGACGGCGAGCATTCCAGTCACCCTGGGCTGCGCGGCTCTGGTTTTTGTTCATTACAACCTTCAGGGCTTTCGCGAGCATGGCATTCTGGGATATTTCCGGCATCTTTGCGGACCAATGCTGGCGATTGCGATCATCATGTTTCCCACCGAGGTGTTCAGCAACTTCCTACGGATGCTTTCGTTGAGCGTGCGTCTTTGGGCCAACATGCTGGTGGGCGGAATCCTGGAGCACGTCTTTACTTCTTTGATTCCGATTGCGGTTCCCACCATCTTTATGGGTCTGCACGTTTTCGAATCGTTTTTGCAGGCGTACGTCTTTATGATTTTGCCGGCTCTCTATATCGGCCTGGCGGTTTCGCACGAGCATTAAGATTTTTCCGGGCGCCAGGATGGGAAACCAGAGGGCGCCTCGGGTGTGGAATTTAGTTGGGGTTTATGAAGGAGCCAAGGGTGGCGGCATCCGCAGGGATGAGGTACTCTTGGTTTTACGCCGAATGTGGAAATGATCGCGAGGTGACTTCCCGTCTGAGGACGAGAAGCCGGGAAACGCCTGGCGGCAAACATCAATGTCGACGCCCGCCTGGGTAGGGTGAGGCTAACGTTAAGGAGGGAAGATGAGGCAAAAGGTTTTGATCTTTTGCACAGCAATCACAGGTTTACTGCTGACGGCGCCGTTGTTCGGTGCGCAGGGAGCAGCAGCGGCGGCGGGCGGGGGAGGAAGCGCCACGAATTGGGTGGCGATCACCTCGGGTTTTGCGATGGCGATCGCTTCCGGCCTCTGCGGCTTGGGGCAGGGAAAGGCTGCTGCCTCGGCCTGCGAGGGATTGGCTCGGAATCCGGGAGCCCGGCCGGGTATCCAGTTCTTTCTGATCCTGGCCCTGATCTTCATCGAATCGCTTGCCCTGTACACGTTTGGGATTATTTTCATCAAGGTTCGCTAGCTCTGCGCCAGTAGGTGGAAGGCGGGAGGGTAAAACCTCCCGCCTTTGCTTATAAAGGCTGGCGTTCTTGAAGAGTCGAATATCCGGCTGGCCCTCAAGAGCGTTGCCGATCCTTCTCCGGAGCCCGGAGAAATCCTGATTCAACTGAAAGTCTGCGGAGTGCGCCGCGCCGGCGTGCCAGGGGCGGTGTGGGGTGATCCTCGCGAGCGTTTGCGAATCCCGTAGTTTCCTGTTGCCAAGTTCCCGAGGGGTCCTTACTATTTCGTAAGGCGCTGGAGGGCGGAGGCGAGCCGGGAGCCCGAGGCATGCTGAGGCGAAACGGCCATGACGATCCAATTAAACGGCGACCAGAGGCAAATTCCCGAGGGGCTGACGCTCGCAACATTCCTTGAGTGGCTGGAGCTGCCTTTTGACCGGGTGGCGGTGGAACGCAACCTGGAGATCGTGAAGCGGGACCAATGGGCCGCCACGCGGATTGAAGAGGGCGACCGGCTGGAAGTGGTGCAGATGGTGGGAGGCGGCTCAGCCCGCCGGGACTTGCCATGAACTCCGATGTGCACAGTTCTACGGCGCTCATCCTTGTCACCCTGCTCATCAAGCTGGGCGTTATCGCTTCCCTCGCCAGCATCATTGCCCGCTTCGATAAGTTCCGTAAGCTGCTGCTGGTAGAAGTTCGGGAGCCCAAGCAAAAGCTCCTCTTCGCGGCCTTTCTGGGCGTGCCTTTTATGCTGGGGGTGCTGACGCGCCTGGTTGCAGGCTACAAAGGCGCGGACCTCAGCCTGGAAGTCACCGTGCTGGGAGGGCTGCTGGGCGGCACCGTCGTGGGACTGGTGGTGGGCATGCTGGTCAGCCTGCCCGCGGTGCTCATCAAGCACGAGATTCTGGCGGCGCCGATGGCGGTGCTTTATGCAGTGGTCGCGGGTTCCGCCCGCTGGCTCTGCCCCAACAAAGAAGAGGTTTGGAAGTTTTCTCCCTTCATCGACCTTAGCCTCTACCGCTCAATCAAACAGAGATTTAAGCAGCCCTCCATGGACTGGCAGATCCTTTTCTTCTTGATCTGCGTGTTCCTGGAAATGTCGCGGATCGGAGTCGGACGGATTTCCGATACGCCCGGGGTCACCCGGCTTTTCTATTTGAATCCGCCTCGCGCCTGGACCGAACTGCTCATTCTGTTGGCTACGGCGATTGCTATTGCCCTTCCCTTGCGCATCTGGAACAACACCCGCATCGAGCGGAAATTGGAAGAGAAAGAGCGCATGTTGATCCAGGCCAGGATGGACAGCCTGATCAGCCAGATCAACCCGCACTTCCTCTTCAACACTCTGAATACGGTTTCGTCCCTGATTCGCGTGGACCCGGACACGGCTCGAAAGGTGCTGGTTAAACTTTCCAACATCCTCCGCAGGCGGCTTAAGACGCAAACTCACTTTGTCCCCCTGCGCCAGGAGCTGGATTTTATTTACGACTACCTGGATATCGAAGTGGTGCGCTTCGGCCGCGATAAGCTGCGGATCAACCAGGAAATCGATCCGGCAGCGTTGGACGTGATTGTGCCCAGCATGATCTTGCAGCCCCTGGTGGAAAACGCTATCCGGCACGGCGTGGGACCGAAAATCGAGGGCGGAACGATTACCCTGCGCGCCTCCCGCCACGGCGGGCGCGTGCACATTGAGGTGGATGACGACGGGGTGGGGATTACCGAAGAGCGCCTGCCGGAAATTTTTGCCTCCGGCATCGGAATCATGAACGTTCGCGAGCGCCTTAAGGTCCTTTACGGCCACGACTTTTCCATGAAGGTTGACAGCGAGCCCGGGAAGGGAACGATGATTCGCTTTGAGTTTCCGGAAGTTGTTCCCGCTGAAGAAACCGTCTCTGCGGAGCCAGCGCCGGCGGCGCCGCAGGCGTAAAGAGGTTTTGTCCGTTCCTTCCTTCTGCCGGGGTTTTGTCCAGACGCTTCCAGAATCATGGGTGTGATAGTATCGGTAATTTAACCGGGGCAGAGCCGATGATCACACGGAAGCCTGCCGGAGCGGTTTGGCTTCCGAATCGCGGCCCGTCTGTATGAATCCGGGGGACCAAGGAGTTTTTATGGCAAAAGGCGACGCTGACAAGCTGAAAACCACTCCCAGCTCGATGAGCATGATTGAGCCTCGATTTCGAGACATCTACAAGTCGTTTTACAAGGAGACCTATTACACCGCGACGACTCTGGATGCCAAGACCAAGGAGCTGATCGCGCTGGCCTGCTCTTTGGTGGCCAAGTGCGAGGGCTGCGCCCGCGGGCACATCAAGAAGGCGCTGGAGCTGGGCGCCAGCAAGCAGGAAATCTCCGACGCGATCGTGGTGGCCGTGGGGATCGGCGCGGCCAGTGTGGTGGACATGTCGGATAAGGCCGCTGTTCACCTGGATCTTCACCATTTCGAGTAGGGGCTGCCAGGCAAGTCCCCGATAACATAACAGTTTCGAAGGCTTTGCGCCTTCGGGTGCATTTCATCGGCCGAAACCTGAGAACGCTTCCGCCACAACTTTCCGAGGCTGCCGGGTGGACCTTCTGATCATCGGGATCTTGTTTCTGTTGCTCTTCCTTGGCCTGGCGGATAACCAGACGATCCCAGCGCTCCTACCTCTCCTTATCGATTCCTTGCACATCAGCGTGGAGCAGGCAGGCCTGCTGGCGGTTTTTTATTCCGCCGCGGCTGCAGTAGCTTCCTTAGCGACCGGCATTTTCTCTGATCACTACGGGCGACGGCGTTTCTTGATTTTGGGCGCACTGGTGTTTGGGGCAGCTTCTTGGATGGCGGCGAACGCACAGAGCTTTGCCGGGCTGACCTTGGCGCGGGGCCTGACGGGGCTGGGAGCTGGAACCATTTCAACTTGTTCCATCGCTTTTGCCGGAGACTGGTTTGACTACAGCGTGCGCGGACGGGCTCTCAGCCTGATCTCCACGGCGTATTTTGCCGCACCAATCCTGGGCGTTCCACTCGCCGCGCAGGTGGCGGGCCGCCTGGGCTGGCGCGATACATTCTACTTTTTCGCTATCCTGGCTGTGGCGGTGGCCTTGGTTTCCACCCGGTTGCCGCGGGATAGGCGGAATCCCCTGCCTTCCTCGGATAAATGGCAAGCTACACTGGGCGCTTGCCGGTCCTTCTTTACCCGGCGAGACACCAGAGCCGGTATCATGATCGCCTTCCTGGTTTCCGGAGGGCTTTACGGATTTATTTTCTATATCGGCCAATGGCTGAATGCGGCGTTTGGAGTATCCACGAGAAGCATTGGATGGGTTTTTATGCTGGGCGGGCTGGTGGCTGTGCTGGGCGCTCCTCTGGCCGGCAGCTTATCCGACCGCTGGGGAAAGCGCCCGGTATCGATTCTTGGAAACGTTTTGCTGGCATTGTCCGTAGCCGCGGTTCCCTTTTTTCCATGGGGAATCGGCTTACTGGCCGTTTTCGGCCTCACCAGCCTAGGCGCCGCCGCGCGCCAGGGGCCTCTGACCGCCCTGATGACCGAGCTGGTACCGGCGACGGAGAGGGGTTCCTTTATTGCGCTGCGGAACGTCTTTTCGCAAACGGGCATCGGGCTGGCTGTGCTGGCGGGCGGAGCACTCTACGAGTGGCGCGGTTATGCGGCGGTGGCCACACTCTGCGCGGCTATGACGTTGCTGGTGGCCGTCCTGCTGACCACGCACATCGCCGAGCCCCGCCCGGAGGGTGAACTCCACAAATAGCGTCGCGGAGAATTCAAAGGCAAAGATGCGCCCGGAAAGGATTCACTGTGGCAAAGCGCCGACTCTTCCGAAACACTCTTCTGGCCTTGCTGGGATTGTTCCTGGTGTTCTCTCTGGTCATCGTGCCGTGGTTCTTCACCAATATCATTACGACGGCCCGGTTCCATTTCCCTGATCCGAATGATGGCAAGACGCCGCTCTCCTTCGGCCTGCCGTTCCAGGACATCGAGTTTCACTCTTCCGACGGCATCTTGTTGAAGGGCTGGTATGTGCCGGCTGGTGAGAAGGCCCGCGGAACGATTATTTATTGCCACGGGCACAATCGCACGCGCGTGGAAATGCTACCCATGGAGGTCTTCGGGCATGGGCTGGGGTACAACGGCTTGCTTTTCGATTTCCGCCATTCCGGCGAGAGCGGGGGCAAGATCGGCACTCTTGGTTACCAGGAACGGCTTGGCGTGATCGCTGCCGTTCACTACGCCTTGGACAACGAGAAGTCGGCGCGTCCTGTGGTTCTGTGGGGAGTTTCAATGGGCGCCGCGGCCGCGCTGATGGCGGCATCGCAAGATTCCCAGGTTGCCGCCGTCATTTCCGACAGTTCCTTTCTATCCTTTCGCAACGTGATCGTCCACCATGCCCACTTGTTTTTCCATCTGCCTTCCTTTCCCGTTGTGGACGAGGCGATTCGGTGGGCGGCTTGGCGCGGCGGATTCAAGCCCTCCCAATTTGATTTGAGAAAGGCGGTGCACGGCATCAATCCCCGTCCCATTCTATTTGTGGCTGTCGAAGGCGATAGACGAATGCCTCCCCGCATTGCGCGCGAGCTCTATGCCCAGTCGACCAGTCCGGAAAAGATGCTGTTGGTGCTCCCCGGGCACCGCCACGGCGAAGGTTTTACCTCAGGCCATGCTGCGTATGAAAAGGCGGTTAGCGAGTTTCTTCAAGGCTTGCAAGGAGCTGAATCTTCGCCTCGGCCCTGACGAGTCCCGCCAGCCACTTTCGGCGGCTTTCATGGGGGCCAAGACGCCAGTCTGCTTTAGCTCTCGTTGCGACTGTTAACTAACCGTATACCCCTCCCCCTACGCGCAAGAAGTTGCGCGCAAGGTGAAGCGCTTTTCTGGCGCGCAACCTCATTCTTTCCGCCAACGCAGAAAAGTGGCCATCTTCCAAGGTGTTGATTTTCCTATGCCTGTATCTCTGCAAGTGACATTTGTATTACGCGCAGAAACCTCATCTGCTCTGGGGCCCTGTCCCGGTCAACTGGTTGAAGCGGAAGGGGGTGAGATGGCCCGTTAGTCCCTGGATCGGCAAGCAGTTCTAAGGCCAATACGAGCTGCCAGCAGATTTCCGATGGAACATACCCAGCTTATTACGTTTACGCTGATTCGGGAAAGGTTGTGTACCCCGGCAAAGTTGCCGACGGCGGGGTTCTGGGACAGCTCATCACCATTAAACCCGGCGACCCACATTCAGCAGCCGCTCCGAGCAAGTATTACACTGTCTTTCTGCCGGCGACGGGAACAATCCCGAGTTCCTGCCCAGCTTGCGCAAGTTCCGGCGGGGGCGGGACCAATAGCGGTTCGCTTTACAGGAGCAATATCGAATGCTGCAACCAGTCATCCGTGGTGTGCGGGGAGACTGCGACAGTGCAGCCCATCGACGGCAATATGGTGGGGCCCACTCAGCAGGGCGTCGATTGCCTGATTCATCAAGGGAGTGGCAATTCAGGCGGACAGGATACTTTTGACCCAACGAGTTGGACGATCACTTCGGGGGGCGCTTATTCCCCAGCGGGGACGACCATCACCTCGTCGGATTCGATCGTCAACGTTCCTCTCTACAGCGGGCAGACGCTCTGCCCTGGGAATTCCTGCCCCTCCAGCAAGACGGTGAGCGTTTTGGGGCTGATGCAGCTTTTTATCGCGCGTGAAACCAGTCCGCAGGGAACGGTGAAAGCTTACATCATGAACATCGGCGGATGTGGCGATTCAGCCAGCACTGGGGGTGGCTCAACCGGAAGCGGCAGCGGCAACGTGATCGGCGGCGGAGGCTCGATCATCCCCGTGCGTCTCATCCGCACGGGTACTTAACCCGATTGGCCGGGGGAGAGGCACTAGTCCGGGGCGTGCGTCGAATCGCGGCTCCGGGCGGCCGACGGTTCCTTACTTAAGCGCATTGAATAGATTCAGCGGTCTTTGAAGCCCGTGGGGAGGGGGAGCGGGTCAACTATTCTCCAAGACTTGCCGGTAAAGCTCCTCATAGCGCGGGATGATCTTGGAGGAGCAGAACTCCCGCAGGGCGCGTTGGCGGCCTGCCTGCCCCATCTTCCGGTGCCGTTCAGGATCAGTCAGAAGTTCCAGGGCTCGTGAGGCCATGGCCTCAACGTCCCGCGGCGGTACCAGAAAGCCTTCCACTCCATCCTCAACGACCTCCGGCAGCCCTCCCACCCGCGAGCAGATGGGCGGAACCGAGCAGGCCATGGCTTCCAGAGCTGCCAGGCCGAAGGATTCGAGATCGCTGGGCAGTAGAAAAACGTCTCCGCAGCGCAAAAGATCCTGCACCTGATTCTGCTTGCCAAGGAACGCGACGTCGCTGACCAGCCCTTTGTCGCGTACCAACCATTCGGCGGCGGTGCGGTCGGGGCCGTCTCCAATCATCAGCAGCCTGGCGGGGATCTGCTTTCGGACCCTCGCAAAAATTTCAATCACATCGGTGACGCGCTTGACCGGACGAAAGTTAGAGAGGTGGATCAAGACTTTTTCTCCGCAGGGCGCAAACTCGCGGCGCCGGGCGTCGTTTTCGAGGGGATGGAATACGTCGCAGTTCACGAAATTCGGAATGACGTCGATGGGGCGGGTAACCCCGAATTCCTGTAACGTGACTTGGCGAACGTACGCGGAGATGGCCGTGGCGGCATCGCTCTGGTCGATGGAGAAGCGCGTGATAGGAAGATAGGAGCGGTCCGAGCCCACCAGGGTAATGTCTGTGCCGTGCAGGGTGGTGACAAATGGAATGCGCCGTGAGCCGAGCATCGACCGGGCCAGAAAGGCGCTGACCGAGTGCGGGATGGCGTAATGGACGTGCAGGAGGTCCAGGGATTCATTGACCGCCACGTTATACATCTGCGAGGCGAGCGCCAGGGTGTAAGGCGGGTGGTCGAACAAGGGGTAGTTCAGCACTTCCACTTCATGGAAGTGAAGCCGCTCCGAGGGTTCGGCCAATCGCACTGGGACCGCGTAGCTGATGAAGTGAATGTCGTGACCGCGGGCCGCCAGCTCCAGCCCCAGCTCCGTTGCCACTACACCGCTGCCCCCGTAGGTGGGATAACAGGTTATGCCGATTTTCATGGAAATCTTTAGGCGGCTGCCCGCCCGTGATCCTAAGTGGCGGGAGGCGGCTTGGTTGTCCGGCTGTTCTTGCCCGACTCCAGTACAACGATATTTTTTACCATGCGCTCGCCGTGCTTCTGGCCAAAGTAGATCAGGACGCGCGTTCCCGGTGTCAAATCTTCAACCTGCAGCCTCTTGCCGTTAAGGGTCTCGACGCGAAGATCCTTTTTCAGAGGAAAAATCTCGGTGTCCCGGCCGTGGCGGGAATTGACGCTTAAGATGTTCTGCTTGATGTCCAGGGATTGCACGGTCCCGCTGTACGCCGCTTGGTTCGGGTTCTTGCCCAGCTTTCCTAGGAGTGGAACCTTTGGCTTACGTTCCTGCGCTCGCAGGGAGGCTACGGGAAGACATGCAAGGGAGCAGGCGGCCAGCGCCACCACCGTCACCCAATGCCGAACCCGGGTCCCGCCCGCGGACGCACCGTACGGCTCAACACATAACTTTGAAGGAGGTTGTTCCATCGTCACCCCTTTGACTCTGTTGGCTGACGCCATCGGGGAAAAAGCTCTAAAAGGACGCGGCATAGTCTCTTCTTCAAGCAAGGGATCTCATCGCTTAGCCGCGCGGGTTCGAGCAAAGCGCAAGTTCCGGGGGGTGAGTTATTCGATTTCGATGTCGTGGTCGAAATTGCCGTTGTCGCCTGCCTTGCCTTCGCCGTCTTTGTACATGTAGCGGATGCAACTCTTCATGATCAACAGGTTCGGGTCGTTAGGGCGGTGGACCTTAATACAGTCTCGATCGTACCATTCGATCACGCCGTGAATCTTCTCACCTTCGTCAAGGACTACGACCATAGGGGTGCGACCCTGCATTTGTTTGAGGTAATAAAAATTCTCAGCACTCGTCTGGTCCGGGGGGGCCGGCTTCTTGCGTTGCACTCGCCCTCCCATTTGTTCCTTGACTTCCGAGAGCGATGGACGAATTAGTTTGCGGTTCACTCCTTGATGCTCCTTCAGCTCTTATCAGCTTGTGCAAACCCACTGGGCTTTGCTACAGAAGGTATTTAGATACCTTAAGTGTAGATGTAAATTTGCGCTTTCCGGTTTCTTCAGACTTGAAATTTAGTCCAGAAGAACTTTCGGATCATGTACGACATTTATACCATACTCGCTGCTTGGGAACAATCTGACCCGGCCTCTGGGAGGGCCTTCACGGGCCGGGCGCGGGATGGAGGAAACTCGATGCAAGCGAATCAAAGGAAAGGCGCTGGTTGACGTTCCGGATCTGCTCCCGGTAGATCTTTTCAATGCCGCCCTCGAGTCTTTCGATTCCTTTCAAGCCCAGAACCCGGGACCACTTCTGCAAGCGGGGCGCCAGGTCAACGTTGGTGATGGCAAAGTTTTCGTCGCCCAGCAGTCCCTGGAGGAGGTCCCGGAAGAGGATCGACCCAACCTGAAGGGTCTCCTCGATCCTGCCGCTCTCTTCGGTGAGAGATTTTGTGGTGTCAAACAGCGTCTTCCACTCGCCGGGACCGGGAGCGCGGCCGGGTGGGCGAGCCACGGACTCCAGAAAATCCAGCCAAGGTTTGCGCCGGCGCACGTACTCGGCCAGGTCCAGGGTCTTGGCGCGCGCAACACTGCCATCCGCGATGCGCAGCGCCAGCGCCATTTGCGGCTTGGGAATCCCGCATTCCTCAGTCAGGATGCTTTCAATCAGCGCGTCTTCCACGGGTGAAAACTGAAAGGTGAAACAGCGCGAGCGAATCGTCGGCCGCAGCTCAAAAGGCCGCGGACAAACCAGGATGAGCGTGGTCGTGGCGGGGGGCTCTTCAAGAACCTTGAGGAGCAAGTCGGCGGCCTGCCAGTGAATCGTATGAGCCTGGTCCACGATGAAGACGCGCTGCGGCAAATTGAAGGGCTGGTTGTAGGCTGTGGCGCGGAGCTGGCGAATCTGCTCGATCAAGGTGTAGCGGGTGAGAGGTTCGATGAGCTGAAGGTCGAAATAGACCAGCCCCTCCACGCGACGGTCGGCGTCCTTGATCTCGCGGCGGCGGGCCATGTCAGCGACGCTCGTGGCGAGAAACTCTTCGGCCTTGCGGCAATTGCCGCAGTCGCCGCAAAAGTCGTTGCCGGTGGCGCCCGGGCGCTCGCAGTTCAAGGCCTTGGCCAGCATCGTGGCGAGAGTCTTCTTTCCCACGCCTTCCGGCCCGGCGAAGAGCATGGAGCCTGGTACCCGCTTGTGCGCCAGCATTTCGCGGACCGTCCGAACCTGCTTGGCATTGCCCAGGAAAGAATCGAAACCCATGGTTTTTGTAGCGCCTGAAGAAAAGCAGCCTTGCCCGCTGCCCCAGCTTGCGCAAATCCTCCCGAATCCTTACCGGCTTCGGCGCCCCGCAGTGCGGCGGGTGCGGCTGGCGGCCGTCCGGCGTTGAAGACGCCTGGCCAGCAGGGCGTCCACAAGTTTCCGAAC
>JBJKQF010000083.1:0-3455 GCA_046705545.1 Terriglobia bacterium | reverse complement strand
CACGGCGTTTTTATTATGCGGGGTCCCGGCCTGGGGTCAAACAACCAGCCAACCGACGACCAGCACCCAGGCCTCCCCCGCCCCATCTTTGACGGCGCCCGTGCCGGTAAAGGACGCGTCCCCGCCTTCTGCGGAAGAGATGGCCAAGGGCGACCCAAGCGGCACGCTGACCGGGAACGTTAATGACATCGCGGTCTCCAATCCCAAGGTGGGACTGACGCTGGGCGACACGCTCAATCAAGTCGGCCAAAACCGGGTTGCGATCAACTTTGTTTGGACGTTGATCACAGGATTCCTGGTCATGTTCATGCAGGCAGGATTCGCGGCCGTGGAAACAGGCCTCTGCCGCGCCAAGAACGCCAATCACACCATCATGATGAATTTCATGGTGTACGGCTTCGGCCTCTTCGCTTACTGGGTCTGTGGTTTCGCGTTGCAGATGGGCGGCGCCGCGGGGGTCGCCAGCCTGGGAGGGGCTGCCCCGCTCAGCGGGGAGTTCGCATTGCACTTCGCAGGCCAATCCTGGGGGCTGTGGGGGACCCATGGCTTCTTCCTGACCCAGGGCGGCACCTATGACGTTGCCGTGATGGTTCTGTTCCTCTTTGAGATGGTCTTTATGGACACCGCGGCGACCATCGTCACGGGGGGCTGTGCGGAGCGCTGGAAGTTTGCGGCCTTCGCCGTCTCTTCCGTCTTTCTGGCTGCCATTACCTATCCCCTCTTTGCCAACTGGGCGTGGGGCGGCGGATGGCTCTCGCAGCTCGGCAACAATTTCGGGCTGGGCGCCGGCTATGCGGACTTTGCGGGCTCCGGAGTGGTACACGCAGTCGGAGGTCTGTCTGCACTGGCGTGCGCCATCATCATCGGGCCGCGCATCGGCAAGTACAATCGCGACGGCTCCTCCAACGCCATTCCGGGCCATGACATCACCATGGTGCTGATCGGCTGCTTCATCCTGGCCTTCGGCTGGTTCGGATTCAACCCCGGCAGTACGCTGGGCGCTTCCGGCGGCGGGGCTTTGCGGATCGCAACCATTGCGGTGGACACCATGTTGGCAGGCGCCACGGGCTCCTTCGGGGCGGTCTTCTACATGTGGTGCCGCTACGGCAAACCGGATGCCTCCATGGGCGGCAACGGATTGCTGGCCGGCCTGGTAGCCATCACCGCTCCCAGCGGCTTCGTCAATACGATTGGTGCAGCCATCATCGGCTTGATCGCCGGCGTGCTGGTCTGCCTGAGCGTCGAGTTCATCGATCGCGTCGCTCACATTGACGATCCCGTCGGCGCGGTTTCCGTCCACGGCACCTGCGGTCTCTGGGGTGTGATCTCGGTGGGATTGTTCGCCGACGGTACAGGCATGGGTTCGGTCAAAGGCCTCTTTTACGGCGAACCGAGCCAGCTTGTCGCCCAGTTGATCGGCGTGGCTACTCTGCTGGGATGCATATTCACCATGACCTTCGTATTCAACCTGCTGGTGGACTACTTTGTCGGCCAGCGCGTTTCCCCGGAATCGGAACTGGAAGGATTGGACATTCCGGAAATGGGCGCTCTCGGATATCCCGAGTTCGTTCTGAAGATGCAGGGGGCGGGCGCCGCGGCATAGCCGGGCGTCCCTCCTCCCTTCCCGAGGAAAGGAGAGATCTGTGGCAACCATCGATTTCAGTCTGGCAGCTCGTGATGCAAGCCTAGTCCTGGAGGAACCCACCCGAGAGATCGTGGCATTCCCCCGGCCGATGGTCCCGGCGGAAACCAAAGCTGCCTTCTCGCAGGGATTGGAACGAATCAACGAGGGAGACGCCTCTGGCGCCGCTGCGTGTTTCGAGCAGATCGTGGAGAGGAATCCTGAATACGCCGATGCCCGTGTCGGGTTGGGCATTGCGTACGCGATCCAGGGCCGGGTTTATCCGGCCTTGGATCACCTGCAAGAGGCCACGAGCCTTGAGCCGGAGAATTTCTTCGCGCATTTCAAGCTGGGCCAGCTATACTTCAAGCTCCATGTCTCCAAGAAGGGCTATGAGGAGATGCGCAAGGCGCTGGACTGCGCGACTTGCGTCGAGGAACGCAAGCTGGTGGGGCAGTTGATCCACCAGGAAAAGCAGCACGAGAAAAAAAGGTTGAATCGTCCCACCTGGGACCGTCCTTTCCCTCGACGCACCATGTGGCTGCTGGCAGCCAGCGTCATTGTTCCCATGGTCGTCATGTTCCTCAAATACTACGTCTACGTACGATAAAGGGAGACTTGGATGATGACGGAGTCAGCAGCTTTGAATACATGGTCTGTGCTCATCGAGGCGTTAAAGGGCCGCTGGCCTGCGATTGTTTGCGCGGTGGCAGTGGCGGTCATGGCCATCGGGGTCTTCCATGCTCCCTCCTGGCCCGTAATTCTGGGCTGTGGCGGCGCCGTGACACTTCTCATCACACGGGATTGCCTATTCGGCAGGCGCTAGGCGAGTCGAGCGTCTCGAACCGTTTGCCTTGGGGGCAACAGGGGCTTCAGCCTCCTCCGGCGCAGCCCCCGGGCCGTGCCGCCAGCCGGAAACAGCGCCTATGGATATCACACTCCAAGTTCTATTTTTCCTTGCCGTACTGATCCTGCTGGCCAAAGCCGTAGGCGGTTTGGCTACGCGCGTGGGATTGCCTGCAGTGCTGGGCGAGTTGGTGGCAGGGGTCATTCTGGGTCCGACCCTTATCAACGTCTGGCAGTTCCCATGGTTTTCTGCAACGGCCACGACGGGCGGAAACCTTCATATCTCTCTTGCCGCCTTTATTAACGTTCTGGCCGAGTTGGGCGTCGTGGTCTTGATGTTTCTGGCAGGCCTGGAGACGGATGTTGAAGGAATGAAGAAGGCCTTTGGTCCGGCCTTCTGGGCAGCCTCAGGGGGCGTGATTCTTCCCTTTGCGGGCGCCACCTTTGTGAGCCATGCGTTGGGCTTCAAGTGGGCGGAAGCGGTCTTTATCGGCACCATTCTGACCGCCACCAGCGTTTCCATTACCGCCCAGACGCTCATGAATTTGAACCAGCTCCGATCGAGGGCCGGTTCCACGATTCTGGCCTCGGCGGTGATCGACGACGTTCTGGGATTGCTGGTGCTCTCCTTGGTGATCGCCGAGGAGACAAATTTTGCCCACGTCCACGCCGGCGGGGGCGGGTCGATCCTGTTGAGCTTTGGGGGCACGGTGCTGCGCATGGTGCTCTTCTTCGTTTTCGCTTTCTGGCTGGGCCCGCGCCTGATTCGCTTTGCTTTCCGGCAAGCGCGGCATTTCCAGGGACCGCACACTCCCCTGGCCGCTGCGTTGGCCATTGGATTCCTTTTCGCGTTCCTGGCCCAGTACGGCGGGGGCATGGCGGCCATCACGGGCGCTTACCTGGCAGGGCTCTTTATTGCCGCGAGCCCCGCTCACGGCGAGGTCATCGCGGACCTAAGGTCCATGACGAACTCCTTCTTTGGCCCGTT
>JBJKQF010000082.1:0-5710 GCA_046705545.1 Terriglobia bacterium | reverse complement strand
CGCGGCGAGTTCTTTCCAATGTGGGGTGGGAACTAATCCATCAGCATTCCGCCGTTAACCTCCACCGTTTCGCCGGTCATATAGCGAGCCGCGGGAGATGCGAGGAACACGATGACGTCGGCGACCTCCTCGGAGGTGCCGGCGCGACCCATTGGGACGCCTGCCAGGAACTTATTGAACACTTCGGGCGGGCTATAGCGTTCATGGTAAGGAGTTGCGATGATACCGGGGGCGATGGCGTTCACGCGGATTCCGTGCGGGGCCAATTCCTTTGCCAGGCTTTTGTTGTAGGTGATCATTCCTCCTTTGGCGGCAGCGTAAACGCCCGAGCCCGGGCCGCCTCCGTTGCGGCCGGCGATGGAGGTGACGTTGATGATGCAGCCTTGCTTTCGCGCCGCCATCTCTTCCCACACGGCCTTCACACAGAGGAAAACGCTCTTCAGGTTCAAATCCATCACTCGGTCCCAGTATTCTTCCGTCAGCTCGTCCAGCATGCGCCGGGCCAGCAGGTCTCCCGCGTTATTGACCAGGATGTTGATCTGTCCCCATTGCTTGCGGGTGGCGTCCACCATGGCTCGGACTTGGGCGCTGGAAGTTACGTCGGCCCGGATGGCGATTGCCTCGCCCTCGGCTTTGCGAATGTCTTCGACGGTTTGCTCAGCGCCGGCCCGATTCTTAAGATAGTTAACGGCGACGCGGGCTCCCGCGCTTGCCATTGCGAGCGCCGTGGCGCGGCCGATGCCACTGGAGGCCCCGGTGATTAAGGCGACTTGATTTTTGAGAACCATGGTTTCCTCCCAAGTTGGCTGGGTGTATGATTTCTCTCCGCGCACTCTCGATGGAAGTTATTTTAAGGTTCGAGGAAAACATAAAACAAAAGGGTTGGCAACCTTTAGTGTTTTTTGATAATCCTTATAACTTGAACCTGCAGGGGCAACTCGAAATATTCAGGCATGAACCACCCTCCATCGCAGGCAGACGCCGCTCAGAAAACGAGGATGCACTGGCATGATTGAAGTCCAAAATTTGACCAAACGGTATGGTCCCACCCTCGCTGTCTCCAACATCAGCTTTGAAGTCCAAAAGGGTGAAATTCTAGGTTTCTTGGGTCCCAACGGCGCCGGGAAAACCACCACGATGCGGATTATTACTGGCTTCCTTTCGCCCACGGACGGTAAGGTGCGCGTTTCAGGCTATGACGTTGTTGACGAGCCGCTGGAAGCGAAGCGCCGCATCGGCTACCTGCCCGAGAATCCTCCGGTCTATCTCGACATGACGGTCAACGAATACCTGACCTTTGTGGGGCGCATCAAGGGGGTTGCCGGCGGGGAACTCAAAAGGCGGATCGGAGAAGTCGGAGAAAAGTGCGCCGTGTCCGATGTCACCAACCGCCAGATTGGAAAGCTTTCCAAAGGTTACCGGCAACGGGTCGGACTGGCTCAGGCGCTGATTGCAAACCCCGACGTGCTTATTCTTGACGAGCCCACCGCGGGCCTCGATCCGAAGCAGATCATCGAGACAAGGGAACTGATCAAAGGGTTGGCGGGGCAGCATACCGTAATTTTGAGCACCCACATTCTTCCTGAGGTTTCGCGGACCTGCCAGCGGGTGGTGGTGATTAATAAGGGCAGCGTGGTGGCTGTGGGCGCGCCCGAGGAGTTGATTTCGCGCTTGCAAGGCTATGAAACGGTGCTGGTGAACGTGCAGGGCCCGGCACCGGAAATCAAGAGCAAGTTAGAAACGGTGGCAGGAGTGAACCTGGTGGAGCCGCGCGACTCCTCCGGTGCGCATGTAACTCTGGAAATCCATGCCGAGAAGGGGCACGACGTGCGCGCCGAAATTGCGCGTGCCATCGTTCAATCCGGCTGGGACTTGTTCGAGCTCAAAACGAGCGGTATGAGCCTGGAAGACATTTTCTTGAAACTTACAACTCGCGACCTGAGCGTAGAGGCGTCCGGTGCGGCGCCTCCTGCGCCCGCGGGCGGCGGGTCCGAAACCGTCAATTAATCCCCGGGGCGGACGGCGGATAGCGCTACGTCACGCCCTGGCAGCACGCAATCCGCTGGGAAGGGAAATCACAGTATGCGCAACATTCTGGCTATCGCGGGGAAGGAAATCCGCGCGTATTTCCATTCGCCGATCGCCTATTTGGTGACGGCGGTGTACGCGGTCCTCTGCGGTTTTTTCTTTTACAGTTTCACGGCCACTTACGTGGTCCAGACCTTCCGCATGCAGGCAATGGGCGGTATGGGCGCACCGCCCATGACGCTGAATGATTACGTGATCCGCCCGCTGTTTGAGGGTGTGCTGGCCGTTGTGCTGCTGCTGCTCATTCCGCTGATCACTATGCGGCTGTACGCGGAAGAGAAACGTTCCGGTACCATCGAGCTTCTGCTGACGAGCCCGCTGACGGATTTTCAAATCATTCTGGGAAAATTTCTGGGAGCTTTGCTGCTTTATGCCACGATGGTGGCCATCACCTTTGCTTACCTCGGAACCCTGTTTATTTATGGGAATCCGGACGCCAAACCCTTGCTGGCGCAGGCGCTGGGCCTGTTCTTATTCGGGAGCGCCCTGCTGGCGCTTGGCATGTGGATCTCAACCTTCACGAAGAACCAGATTATCGCTGCCGTGGTTTCCTTTGCAGTGTTTCTGCTCTTCTACGTTTTTGACTGGGTGACAGCTTATTCGAGCGGGACGATCGGCAAGATATTCTCTTACCTGTCGTTCACGACGCACTTTGATACTTTCTCAAAAGGAGTAATTGATCTAAAGGATCTCGTTTACTATCTCTCGGTGATTGTGCTGGGGATTTTTCTGACCGCGCGCTCCGTCCAGGCTTTGAAGGGGAGGGCATAACAAGATGGCGTTGAAGGAAGGAAAACACGGCTCCACCGGCCACCGGCTGCTGCTGGGTGCAAACCTGGTTGTCTACACGCTGGTGGGTATTGCGATCGTCGTTCTGATCAACTGGTTTGTAAACCGCCATGACCGGCGCTGGGATTTGACTCCCAATCACGAATATAGCCTCTCACCGCAGAGCAAGAAGATTCTTCATGGACTCAAGCGGAACGTTACGATCTACGCTTTTGACCGGAAGGATCAATTCGGCCATCGCCGCGACCTGCTGAGCAATTATGCCATCGCATCACACCACGTGAGCGTGCAATACGTTGACCCGGACCGCCAGCCCCGTCTTGCTAAGGAGTTTGGGGTCACAAACGATGGAACCATTGTGGTGTCTGCCGGGGACCGCCACTTTCAAGCGCCGAGCAATAACGAGGAAGGCGTGACCAATGCCTTGATTCGCGTCCTGAAAGGTGAAAAGACCATCTGCTTCATCCAGGGGCACGGCGAGCGCAATCCGGAGGGTACGGGGCGCGACGGTTTTCAAGACATCAAGCAGGAACTGAACAACGAGAGCTATCAGGTCAAGAACCTGGTGCTGATGCAGAAGAATGAGATACCCGCCGAGTGTGGGATCGTGGTGGTGGCTGGCCCCCAGCATGATTACCTGCCGCCGGAGATCGACACCATTCGTACTTATGTGGATAACGGCGGGCGCGCCTTGTTCATGCTGGACCCGGGCGTTAAATTACCCAATCTTGACAAGCTGCTTGCCGGCTGGGGGATCAATGTCCGCAATGACCTGGTGCTGGACTTGAACCCGGTGGCGCGCCTTTTTGGAACGCAGCCGGATATGCCGCTGATCATTCATTACGGCTCCAACGACATCGTGCAGCCATTAAAGCAGGTCGCGACGTTGTTTCCTCTGACTCGCTCCTTTGAGATCAGCAAGACACCATCCTCGGGAGCTTTTCCGGACATGCTCTGCCAGACCTCGAACGCTAGTTTCGGGGTGGAGAATTTTAATCCGAGTATGCAAAAGGTGTCGTTCCGGCCTGGCAAGGATATCAAGGGTCCTCTAACCGTGGCGGTTGCCGATACGATCGCCGGCCAAAACCCCAAGGACAAGAAAGCCGAAGGCCGGGTCGTGACCGTCGGGACTTCTCTCGTGGCTGCCAACGCCTATCTGGGATTCCAGGGAAACAAAGATTTGGTGATGAACATGGTGAACTGGCTTTCGGCTGAGGAAGACCTGATTTCCATCCGGCCCAAAGCAAAGGAGCACCAGCACCTGGATATGAACCAGCGGCAGATGGGGCGCCTCCTGTATCTGGGAGTTTTTGGGTTGCCGCTCTGCATTGTGTTGATTGGTGCGGGAGTTTGGTGGCGTCGCCGGGGATGAAGAACACATACCTCAAAACTTTGATTGCTGTAGCGGTTCTGGTAGCCCTGTGGGGAGCGTTTGTTTATTTTGGGCGAAAGCAGAAAGCAAAGACGTCTGCGGCCAAGAAGCCCACGGCTGCGAAGATTATTCCGCTATCCAGCTCTGAGATTAGCGCTTTCACCCTTCAACCGCTGGCAGGCAAAGCGATCACGTGCGTCCGCCAGAAAGATAACGCATGGCAGCTCACCGAGCCGCTCAAGCTGGCGGCGGATTCCTCCGCCATTCAGGGCTTTCTGGGCAGTCTGACAGGGGCGACGGCCGACGAAGTTGTGGATGAACATCCCGCGAGCCTGGAAGTCTACGGGCTCGATCCGCCGCAGGAAACCATCGAGATCTCAACCAGCGACACGCCTGCCAAGTATGCCTTGCGGTTGGGAGACTCGACTCCGACCGGCCAAGGCGTTTATGCGCAGGTGGTCGGCCAGCAGCGCGTCATCATGCTGGCCAGCTATTTGAAGGGTGCGCTGGAGAAGAGCGTCTTTGATTTGCGCGACAAGCAGGTTGTCACGTTGCCATCTGACCAGATCAATAAGATGAGCGTGGCCTCTTCGACGGGAAATTATACCCTGACGCGCAATCCTGACGGGGTCTGGGATCTTTTGCTGCCTCCTCCCGTGCGTGCCGACCACATCACGGTGGAAGGGCTGGTGGATGAGTTGGGCAGCGCCTCCATGCAGAGCGTGGTGGAGGAGGACAAGCGGGACCTTGGTAAGTACGGCTTTTCCCACCCGGAGTTGACGCTCCACCTGAGTGGGACCGGGGGAACTCAAACGCTGCTCGTCGGAAAGAAACAGGGCGCGAACTACTATGCGATCAACACGGCGGTGAATTGTGTGTTCACTCTCGGTTCGGATTTCTTGACGCAGTTTCGGACCAGCCCGGCGGACCTTCGCGCCAAGAACCTCTTTACGTTTCCCACTTTTGACGCCTCAAAGATCACCGTGGAGGGGCCGAAGGGTCAGCAGGTCTACGAACAGAACAATAGCAAGTGGGGCCAGAGCGAACCCGTCAGCAAAGTGGAGGCTGGAGATAAGGTGGAAAATTTGCTCGACGCGCTTCGCAATTTGAGCGCGGTATCGTTTCCGCAGAAGAAACCCACCGACCTTGCCGCGTATGGCTTTAAAAAGCCGACTTACACATTTCAGGTCCAGTATGGCAAGAAGAAAAAGACGCAGACGGTTCAGATCGCCAAAGTCGACGGCCACATCTACGCGCGGCGTTCGACGGACCTGGTACCTTGCGAGCTTTCTAAAGACGCTCTCAATCCCATTGAAAAAGCCCTCAATGCTCTCTAATGGAATTTCTTTGGGTTCCTTGATATAGTCTGGAACTTCACGCCGCGCAGCCGTTGCGGTCGCGGCTGATGGGTCAAACTCGGACCTCCGTTAAATCGTAGAGGCTAGCGAGATCATTCGATAA
>JBJKQF010000081.1:0-8658 GCA_046705545.1 Terriglobia bacterium | reverse complement strand
GAGGAGGAGTGGCGGGAATCGACCTATGCTCCCCCTCTTCAGATTCCGATGGGTTCTCTCATTGAATTCCGCGTCACCAGCTTTGACGTGAATCATGGTTTTGGTGTGTATTCCCCTTCGGGCCGTTTGCTGGGCCAGGTCCAAGCGATGCCGGGGTATGTGAATTGTTTGCGTCTGCGTTTTACAAAGCCGGGACACTATTGGATTTTCTGCCTTGAACTCTGCGGCATGGGCCATCACCGCATGCGGGGCGAGTTTGAGGTCGTGCCGAAGACGTCAAATTCTGTGAACAAGTCAAAGCCACCAAGGGAAGCGCATGTTGGACCCTGATCCTCTACCGACAAAGCAAGAGATTGGACAGTCCCCAACGGGGGGCGTATCAATCTCGGAGGCCGCCCTGCAAGACCCAAAGCTGGTGCGAAGGTCTCAAAGAATTACCACTCTCTGGATGGTCCTTGCCGGAATCTTCTTCCTGCTTTTTAGTATGGACGGATATTTCCTGCGTTTGTACCAATCGAGGTACTTTTCTACCGTCCGCCCGGAGTGGTTTTACGCTGTGCTGACCCTGCACGGAATGGGCATGGTCGGATTGTGGTTTGGGACGAGCATGGGGGCAGTGAGCTACCTGTTGGGCCGGTACGTTCGTCCTCCTTTGTGGGCTTCTTGGGCAGCCTTTGGGGGAACGATTCTAGGTTTCGTGCTCCTGATTGTGGCGACGACGGACGGTCTGTTTGGAGCAGGTTGGTATTTCTTATATCCGCTGCCATTTTATTCGCAGAGCACCTGGCCACCCTGGGCGACGGGATGTTTTTTTGCATCGCTCGTGACCCTATGCAGTGTTTGGCTTGTATGGTCGGTGGCCTTGATTTACTCAATCCTCAAGCGATACCGACTTCGTTTTGCTCTTGGCTGGCATTATTTGTTCGGCAAGGCGGAAGAACGAGGGCCAGAAGTTCCTCCTCTTGTGCTGATCACCATGGTTGCCCTGATTCCGGGAGTCGCGGGTTTCCTGGACGCTTTCGCGCTTTTCGCTTTTTACCTCGTCCAATGGCAAGTGAAAGGGTTCGTGGCAAATGCCCTGCTGATGAAGAACCTGACTTTCTTTTTTGGCCATATGACGGTGCATGCCACCATGTATCTGGGGGTTGCGGTTGTTTATGAAATGCTTCCGTTTTTCAGCAACCGCACGTGGAAGACCAACAGGATCATCGCACTTGCTTGGAACGTGGTCCTGGCGATGGTTCTATTCGCGTACTTTCACCACCTCTATATGGACTTTGTGCAGCCACGCATGCTCCAGTTCATGGGGCAGATGATGTCGTACTTAAGCGCTGTTCCGGCAGCAGTGGTATCCATCTTCGACGGGCTTCTGGTGGTTTACGGTTCAAGGATGCGCTGGACGACCGCGTCGGCCTTTATGTTTTTGGGCCTGATGGGTTGGGCCGTGGGCGGAGTAGGCGCGGTGATCGATTCAACCATTTCTGTTAATTCTTTCTTTCACAATACACTTTGGGTGCCGGCGCATTTCCACACTTATTATCTGATGGGTGTTGTATTGATGCTGTTGGGGTTTGCAAGCCACCTGGGAGTTCAGATGAGCGGCATGCCTGACAGTCGATTTATGCGCAGACTGATTCTTACGCTCTTTCTAATCGGCGGATACGGATTTGTTCTTATGTTTTTCTGGGCGGGGTCCCACTCGGTTCCGCGCCGGTACGCCGTATATCCCCACGAACTTGCCCGGGGAACCCACGATGCGCGGGTGAGTGTGGTTTTCATCGGAATCTTAATTTTGGGCCTATTGCTCTTTCTCTGGGAGACGGGCAAGCGCTACTTGATGATATTCTGGGTACAGTTCAAAAATGGGCGGATGGGGTCATACGTATCGTGAACGGACTTTCTGGAACCTCTTGCTCTTTTTCCTTCAGCAAGAACAGCAAGAGACTCTCAACCCTGGCGGTGGCTGCCTTGCTATGCTGGACTAATATAGAAGAAGAACCGGGCGCTTGATCATGGGGCCTGCAGACCGCCCAGAGCGGCCATGGTTCCAAGAGTGCACACCTATATTTCAATTATAGATTTGGAGTTGACGGATGGAAACAAACTCAGACCGAAAAGGCGTTGAGACGGCTCCGGCCGCCAATAACGCCGTCCAGGACAAGCGAATTCTAGAAGGAAGAAGGTCGTTTTTCCTGTGGTTGATTGCTGTGGGCACGGCTGCGATGGGAGCATTGCTTGCAGTCCCTCTGGTACGCTACGTGCTCTACCCGGTTTTCGCCACGACGACCTCTCTCTCGTGGTCGGATTTGGGCAGTGACAATCAATACGCATCCCTCACAGCACCCGTCAGGCGGGTCGTTAGGATCAAACAGGTCGACGGATGGCGCGAAGCAATTTCGCGCAAACCCGTGTACGTCACCAAAGGAAAAAGGAGGGATGCTGTTGATGATACCGAAGTGCTGACAGCAGTCTGTCCGCACCTAGGCTGCGAAGTGCCTTGGAACTCGGCCGAGGGCAAGTTTATGTGTCCCTGCCATGGCAGCCAGTTTGCCCCTGATGGTTCTCTGCTCCGAGGGCCTGCTTTGCGGGGAATGGACACGCTGCCTGCGAAGGTCGAGAAAGGCGCCTTAATGGTCCGCTATGAATATTTTCAGGCTCTCCTGTCATATAAAAAGCAAGTGGAATAAGAGGAATCGTACATTATGCCGACACAACCTCCACCAAATGATGCACCCCAAAACGGCCGCAGGCAGCAGCACAGCCGTCTGTTTCTCTGGATCGAACGGCGGACCGGTTTGGACAAGCTGTTGCACGAAGCGCTGGACGAACCGATCCCGGGCGGCGCGCGGTTTGCCTATATCTTCGGGTCCGGTTTGCTTTTTGTTTTTATTTCCCAATTTATTACTGGAATTTTCCTGGCGCTTTACTATGTCCCATCGGTCGACCATGCGCACGTCACCGTTGCCTACATTACCAAAGTAGTTGCTGCCGGGTCCTTCCTGCGCAGCCTTCACGTTTATGGGGCTAGCGCGATGGTGATTATCGTCTTGCTGCACTTGAGCCAGACCTTTCTCTTCGGCTCCTACAAGGGCAGGCGTGAACTGCTGTGGGTATCAGGCACGGTCCTGTTCACCCTGGTTATGGGCATGGCCTTCACGGGTTATCTGCTTCCGTGGGACCAAAAAGCATATTTTGCCACCGCTGTTGGGACGAATGTTGCCAGCGAAATTCCAATTGTCGGTGGGCTCGCAAAGCAACTGATGCGGGGAGGAAGCCAGATCGGTACGCTGACGCTTTCACGTTTCTTTGTAATGCATGTTTTCTACATCCCGGCCCTCATCTTTTTGTTTGCGGCGATTCATATCTATTTGTTTCGCAAGGCGGGCGCGGCCGGACCCATCGGCGAAAGTCCTGTGAAGCCCAAGCAAAAGACGGAAAGTTTTTACCCGCGCCAGCTGCTCATGGACTTGGGGTTTGCGTTGTTTTTGATCATCGCTTTGGGTTTTGCAGCCTACTTTGCTCCTGCAGCGCTCGGGCCTTTGGCTAACCCCGCCGACACTCACTTTCTGCCGCGGCCGGAGTGGTACTATCGTCCGCTCTTTGAATGGCTGAAGATCGGTCACGGCCAGGCTGAGTTTGCCCGGATCGTGATCATCCCCGGAATCGTCGTCGCTCTTTTTGTGGGACTGCCTTTCTTTGACCGCCGGTTGGAGCGCAGGCCGTGGCGGCGGCCCGTCGCTGTTGGCGTCTTCTCTGTAATCTTCTTTGCGCTGATTACACTCGGGGCGTACAGCTACTATCAGGACTCTCATGACAAAGACGTCTCAATGCAAATAGCCGAGCAACATCGTATGGAGGTGCAGTATATGAAGCAGCCCTTTACGCCTCAAATGGTTGGCGGGTCGCAAGCGAAGGAGGCTGCGAAGGCCGGTTCAGCGCCCAACCCGCTTGCAGCGCAGGGGAAAAAGATCTTCGAGTCGCACTCCTGTTACGCCTGCCACGGCCAAGGCGCGGTCGGAACTTCTTTTGCTCCGAAATTGGTCGGAATTGGAAAGAAGTTCTCGGAGGAGCAGATGGAAAATCTTTTCAAGCACCCGCTGCCGCAGATGAATGCCGGCGGAATGCCTCACTTTACGTTTACTCCTGACCAGGTGAAGGCGCTCCGGACTTACTTGGATAGTCTTGAATGACCACCGAGGGGTGACGCTCAAGAAATCTATGGATGTCCAACCCGTAGCTAGCGGCCGGGCCTCTTAACGAAACTGACAGTTCAGGCGGGACAGTGGCTGTGGACGCAGTCAACTTTGCCAAGGCAAAATGTCGAGGCGAGGAGATATTCAGATCAAAAACACAAAACAGCTCAAGAGCTTTGCCGGCAGGATGAGCAGCAAGCTTGGGAAACTCGGCACGACTGAAGGCGACCGGTTTGCTGAATTCAATGCTGCCTGGAAGGCGCTTGGCGATTACAGTACTATATCTGCGGCGCAATTTGACGGCGCTATGATCGGCCTGAGGATTTGCAACACTCGATAGGGTGGTGGACAAAGTGAACGGAACCAAGAAAGTGATTCTGCTCGACCCCTACCCCCGATTTACGGATGTTATCTTCAGCCCTGAAGACCGGCGTCGTCTGGAAGCGCTGGGACAGGTGATCTGGTATGACGGCGGGCCCGCGCCCGCCGACGAGATCGACCATTACCTGCCGGCCACCGTTGAGTTGATCCGCCAGGCGGCCATGCCGCGCGAGCGTCTGGACCGCGCACCGCACCTGCGACTAATCGTCAATATCGAGGGTAATTTTCTGCCGAACATCGATTACGAAGAGTGTCACCGCCGCAACATCTACGTCACATCGATCGCTCCGGTGTTTGCGGTTTCGGTTGCGGAGATGGCACTGGGCATGGCCATTGCTGCCGCGCGCGGGATGGTGGAGGGTGACGCCAAGACCCGTGTGGGAAGGGAATCTCTCTACGGCGCGGAAGATACTGCGGACAGCTTTCTGTTGCGAGGCAAGCCGATGGGCGTCATCGGATGCGGCAACCTTGGACGGGAACTGGTACAAATGCTACGTCCGTTCCGCGGCGAGATTCTGGCCTACGATCCCTGGGTTCATAATCACGTTTTGCGCGACATGCAGTTGCAGCCCGTGGGGCTGGAGGAAATGTTTCGGAGGTCCAGGGTCGTCTTTATTCTTGCTCCAACGACCACGGAGAACGCCGGCTCGCTGGACAAGAGATATTTCAGTCTCATGCAACGCGGCTCCGTGGTGGTGCTGGTTAGCCGCGCGGGGATTGTGAACTTTGAGGACCTCCTGGACGCAGCGGAGTCAGGCCAGATTCGAGCTGCGATCGACGTTTTCCCGGAAGAGCCCATCCCGGCGAACCATCGCGCCCGGCGCACGCCGAACACGATTCTGTCCGCGCACCGCGCCGGAAACGTGCCGGAAATGATGTATGAAATCGGGCGCATGGCCGTGGATGACCTGGAGTTGGTTCTTCGCGGCCTTCCCCCCCAGCGAACGCAGCGCGCACTTCTTGAGACGGGGGCGAAGTACCGAAGCAAGCCAGGAAGCTCCTCTAGCTGATGACGATCATCCGGTGTCCCAGTGAGGCAGCATAATCGGCGACGCCTCGCCGGGTGTTGGATCTGAAAGCCGGAGCCTCACCGGCCGGCCTGGACTTCGGAAACGTTTCCTCTTTACGGTTGCTGGTTCTGGGAGTCGTAAGGCCAGGGGCCCTGGGAAAAGAGTCCGCCGTCGACGTAGAGGGTTTGTCCCGTGACGAACTCGGCTTCATCAGACACCAGAAACGCCACGGCGCGGCCGATATCGGCCGGATTCCCAATGCGGCGCATGGGCGTCAAGGGAGACCATGTAGCGGCGTAATCAGGAGCCTCGAGGCGGGTTCTTTCAATTTCAATGGCGCCGGGCGCCACGCAGTTTACGTTAATCCCCAGCGGTCCCAGTTCCAGGGCCGCAACCCGCGTGAACATTTCAATGCCGCCTTTGCTGCTGCTGTAGTCCACCAGGTTGGGAAAGGGGACTTTGTTGCACCCGGAGCCAATGTTGACGATTTTCCCCCGGCGCTGTGCCGCCATGTGGCGTGCGGCTCGCTGCGTGCACAGGAAGGTTCCTTTCAGATTGGTTCGCAAAGTGCGGTCCCACTCCTCTTCCGTCAGTTCCAGCAGCGGTTTCCAGCTCTGGACTCCCGCATTGTTTACCAGAACCGCGATTGTTCCATATTCCTTCAGGACAGCGTCGAACATGCGATCCACTTCCGTTTTGACGCCGACGTCTCCTCCCACCACCAGCGCTTCGCTTCCTTCGCGGCGGATCTGAGCGGCGGTTTCCTCAGCGCCTTTCGGGTCGCCGTGATAGTTCACGGCTACCGTGTAACCGGTTTTCCCCAGCGTCAGCGCGATCCCTCTTCCCACTCCCTTGCTGGCTCCTGTGACCAGCGCAACTTTTCGGCCATCAGACTTCGCCGTTGAACTCATGTTGTCCACCTTATGCTGGGTCTTTTACGGCTGCGCACTCGGCGCCCTTAAGACTTTCGAGAAGGCGCGAGTATAGCATAGCCCTCTTTTCATGGGCAGGCAGCAGCAGCGTGCAGGCCTCCCATCCTGTTACTTCCGTCTTATCTTGGCGGCATTCTCTGAAGTTCAGCCTCGCGGTCATAGAGGGCGAGCAGTACTTTGACCGTCTCAAGCGCGTCCGTCGCTGTGGTACGCGGAGGCTTACCCGTATCCAGACAGTCAAGGAAATGCTTGAACTGCTTCTCAAAGCTGATTCCGAAAGGTTCGGGAGGCTGGTGGCTCAGCCAGCCTTGCCATTTTTCCGGCATCACCTCCGGGACTTCCGAAAAGTAACTCAGGCGTGGCTCGGGGGTGGTGACGTATTGAATCGCGCCCTTGTCTCCGTAAACCTCTATCGAGTGAAGATACCCGAGAGGCCAGTCGTGCTGATAGCCCGGCAATTTGTGTCCATAGCTCACATAGAGCTGGGCCAGAGCGCCGGATTTGTACCGGAGCATTGCAATGGCATGATCCTCGCCTTCCATCTCCGGCCGGGCAAGGTTGGCGGTCATCCCGGTTATGGAGTCAACGTCGCCCAGAATTTCCCGCAGCGAATAGATCAAGTGCCCGCCCGCGTCGATCCAGCAGCCGCCTCCCGCTTCAGACTTCTTCATCCGGAAGTCCCAGGGACGGAAAGTCAGCCAGCCGCAGGAGGTTCCCCTTGCAAACAGAGGACGTCCTATTGACCCGTTGCGCACAAAGTCCACCATCTGTTCGAAAGCAGGGTGGAAGATGCCGTTATGGCCGACGAGGAGCGTAATGCCGTATTTCTTGACGTCGTCGACGATTTCCTGCGCATGCTCGCGGCTGAGAGCTAGGGGCTTCTCCAGCAGAATGTGCTTGCCGTGCTGCGCTGCTATTTTGACGAACTTTGGATGCAAGTGATGAGGCAGAAGCATGCATACCGCGTCCACCTCGGTCTGAGCGAGGAGTTTTTCAAAATCTGTGAAACCCGGCACGTGCCATTCCCGGCTGCGTTGCCCAACGGCTTCTGGGCGGCTGTCGCAGACGGCGGCCAGCTCTGCACGATCTTGGAAGGCTTGAAGCGAGGCATAATGCACGTCCGCCACCCGGCCGAGTCCCAGCATGGCAAAACGGTATCGTTTCATCTTATTCGCCCCCTTGGATGGCCTGGCGCTGGCGCTTGAAGTCCCTGGCCAGATATTCGGCGAGCGCGTCCAAATAGAAGCTCCCCCGGGGCGCGTCAGCCGGCCGCTGGTCACCGAGGACTCCGTTGGGAGCCACAGCGCGCATTCCTTGCTCTTGCAGCTTGCTCGCAAAGGTATTGAACGGCGCCGTGTTCCCCTCCTCGGCCTTATCCAGGCGAACAAGTTCGGGCCGGGACGCCAGCATCATGGAGGTTTCAAACTCGCCCGCGTGCGACCCGGACCTTGCCAAGTCCATCCCTTTTACTGAGGGAACCGTATCCCAGGTTTTCTGAATATAAAGGTTCAGGTCTCTGAGGCCGGTGACGTAACACCCCGGCCACTTGGACTCAATTTTGGGAAGCACGTTTTGCAGGACGGAATTGTTGCCGCCGTGAGCGACCCAGAAATAGACCATGCGGAAATCTGAACGCGCGTGGCTTTCAGCAACGTCGTGAATCATCCCGGCCAAGGTCTCCCTGGAAACCGAAATGGTTCCGGGGAAGCCTAAATGTTCAGCCGAATAGCCAAGAGTGATAACCGGACCCACGAGCGTACTTCCCAGCAGCCGAGCGGCCCGCAAAGCTGTCTGCAATCCGTGTTCGTTATCGACCAGCAAGGGCAGTGCAGGCCCGTGCTGTTCTGTGGCTCCAAGCGGAACGATGACGGAATCGTAACCGGAACTGATGAGGTCCCCAATTTCTGCCGAAGTCAGCTCATCGATCAATAGGGAAAGGGCCATAGCAGCTTCTCCCGAATGACGTTGTTCCTTGGCGCGGCCGGACGGATTGAGGGATTCCGGGCGCCTCCCGGAGGACTAGGCTGACTTTACCGAGGTAGAGACGGCCGCGCCCACCTGATACTCTTTGATGGCTTCAGGCTTGAGTTCCAGGCTGAGGCCGGGCAGCTCCGGAGCTACAGCCATGCCTTGAACGATCTT
>JBJKQF010000080.1:0-5951 GCA_046705545.1 Terriglobia bacterium | reverse complement strand
CCGGACCATCTACGAATCCGAGCCCTTCCAGGGCGTGGCCATGCCCTTTGCGGATTTCACGCGCCAGGGCAACACGCTCTACATCCACGTCTATTTCTGGCCGTCTGGCACGCCCGCCGCCAACTGGCTGCCTTTCTTCCGACCGCAAACGGTGGTGGCCGTCGGAGGTTTGCGGACCAAGGTGAAGTCGGCGCGATTGTTGGCTACCGGGAGAAAGGTTGGTTTCCGGCAAGACGACATTTCTGTCCAGTTCACGGGGCTTCCGGCAAACGCGCCCGACGAGCCGGTCACGGTGATTGAGGCCGAGTGCGAATCCGTGCCGGTCATTGACAACCACTACGTGCGCGAACACCGGGGGCGTTACAAGGTGGGAGTCCGCTGGTCTTGAAGCCGCGGCGCGGACGATCCTTGGTGAACAGGGAATTTGCTTCGTGCTTCGAGCCTGCTTTGCGTATCTTTCTCGTGCATGGCGGAATTCTATTCAAAGGCTGAAGATAATCTTTAGGCTGTCGTCGGCGTCGTGCATCTTATGGATGCCTTCTTCGACCTTCTGAAGAGGCAATCGGTCCGTGATAACGCTCTCCACGTCCACAGCGCGGCGCTCCAGCAGCGAGATTGCGCCCAAGTAATCCTTGCGGGTATAAACTCGCGCTCCAGTGGTGCGAATTTCCTTGAAGACCAGGGCCAGAGTATCGATTTCCGGGAAGGCCTTGGGAAGTCCCACAAAGGTGATCTGGCCGCGGACTTTTACAGACTGCACGGCATCGCGGTAAGCGCCGCGAGCGCCGCTGGCCTCAAAAACGTGATCGAAAGCCGTCTCGCCCATCAGCCGTGCCAACGCTTCGTGCGGCCTCTCTTCTTCCGGGTTCACCACGTCAAAGCCTGCACGCTGGACCAACTCGCGCCGGAAAGTCTTTGCCTCAGACACTAGCACCCGTCGCGCTCCCGCCGCCTGAAGCACTTGGGCGATCAAATTGCCGATGGGTCCTGCGCCTGTTACCAAAGCGGTGTCGCCGGCGCTAAAGCCGGATGTCCGAACCGCATGAACAGCCACCGACAGCGGCTCGATCAGCGCTGCCTGCTCATCCTTCACGGCGTCAGGAACGGGAACAAGCTGCTCGGGAAACGCCTTGACGTATTCCGCGAATCCTCCGTCAACGTCGATGCCAATCAGACCCAGCTTTTCACACACGTGAGCGTTGCCTTCCCGGCAGGGAGCGCAGCGTCCGCAGAAAATCAGCGGAAATACGGCCACGCGCGACCCGGTTTTTAAATCGGCTGCGAAGGGAGCAGAAGACTCGGCAATGGCGCCGAAGACCTCGTGGCCCAGCACTCGGGGCGGAACAACGCGCGGGTGCTTGCCGCTATAGATCATCATGTCCGTTCCGCAGATCCCCGCGTATTTGACTTTGATGAGAACTTCGCCCGCGTTCAGCTGGGGCTTCGGCCAATCCTGGAACTTAAGACTTTCCTTTCCGACGTAAACGCCAGCTTGCATCTGTGCCACCCTTCCTTGCTAGAATGATTTCCCGGCCCGCGCAATTCCTTCCTCAACCGGCAGCCGAGACTGTAGCGTCTAGCAAACGCCATCATAATATTCTTCCGTCCCGCCAATCAATTGCGTAAGGCAACCGAACCCGGCGGGTCAATGCCGCTCAGATGTAATACAATTTTAATAGGCGCACTTTTGAAAAGTGAGAGTGCAAATCTACAGGAGGGGAACGATCATGACGCCGCAAACCAAATCCAAAACCCGAAAACAATCTTCGCACCCGGCCAAGCCTCTCTCCTCCGAAGAGCTGCGCAAAATGAATGCCTATTGGCGGGCTGCCAATTACCTTTCCGTCGGACAAATCTATCTCTATGCCAATCCTCTGCTTCGCGAGCCGCTCAAAGCTGAACACGTCAAACCGCGCTTGCTCGGCCACTGGGGTACCACGCCGGGGCTGAATTTTATCTACGTGCATTTCAACCGGCTCATCAAGAAGCACGATTTGAATGTTATCTACATCACCGGCCCCGGCCACGGAGGCCCCGGCCTCGTCGCCAATACGTACCTGGAAGGCACTTACAGCGAGCTTTACCCGAACATTCCTCAAAACACTGCTGGCATTCAGAAGCTCTTCAAGCAGTTTTCATTTCCCGGCGGAATTCCCAGCCACGTGGCGCCGGAAACTCCTGGATCGATTCACGAGGGCGGCGAATTGGGCTACTCGATCGCCCACGCCTACGGCGCGGCCTTCGACAATCCGGACTTGCTGGTCTGCTGCGTGGTGGGCGACGGCGAAGCGGAGACGGGGCCGCTCGCTACAAGCTGGCACTCCAACAAATATCTGAATCCCGTGCGGGACGGCGCGGTTCTGCCGATCCTTCATCTGAACGGCTACAAGATCAACAACCCGACCATTCTGGGACGGCTCAGCGATGAAGAACTCACCGACCTGTTCTCGGGCTACGGGTACCAGCCCTACTTTGTGGAGGGCGATGAGCCGGAGGCGATGCATCAGTTGATGGCCGGCACGCTGGACGTGATTGTGGGGGAAATCAGGACGATCCAACAGGAGGCGCGCCAAAAGGGAAAAGTCTCGCGCCCGAGGTGGCCGATGATCGTCCTGCGCTCACCCAAAGGCTGGACGGGGCCTAAGAAGGTGGACGGGAAGCCGGTGGAAGGCACCTACCGCGCGCACCAAGTTCCTTTGGCGGAAACCTCCACCAACCCCCAGCACTTGAAGATGCTGGAAAAATGGATGAAGAGCTACAAGCCGGAGGAACTGTTCGATAAGAACGGTCGGCTGATTGCGGAACTTGCGGAGCTCGCCCCGCAAGGCCGCCGCCGTATGGGAGCCAACCCGCATGCGAACGGTGGCATTCTGCTGAAGGATCTCGTGATGCCCGACTTTTGCGACTACGCCCTCAAGGTGGAGACGCCGGGCAACGTGGTGGGAGAAGCCACACGCATTATGGGGCGATTTCTCCGCGATGTGATGAAGCTGAACGAGGCGACGAAGAACTTTCGAGTCATGGGTCCGGATGAGACAAGCTCCAACCGCCTGAGCGCGCTTTTTGAGGAAAGCGATAAGGTCTTCATGCTGGACGTGCTCCCCACAGACGACCATTTATCGCCCAAGGGCCGCGTCATGGAAATGCTCAGCGAGCACATGTGCCAGGGATGGCTGGAAGGTTACTTGCTGACCGGCCGCCACGGTTTCTTCTCCTGCTACGAGGCCTTCATCCACATCATCGACTCGATGTTCAACCAGCACGCCAAGTGGCTGAAGGTGACGCGCAACATTCCCTGGCGGCGGCGCATCGCTTCGCTCAATTACCTGCTCACCTCGCACGTTTGGCGGCAAGACCACAACGGCTTCTCTCATCAGGACCCGGGATTCATCGACCACGTCGTCAACAAGAAGGCCGATATCGTGCGCGTTTATCTGCCGCCCGACGCCAACACGCTGCTTTCGGTCACCGACCATTGCCTGCGCAGCCGCCATTACGTGAACGTTATCGTGGCCGGCAAACAGCCCTCGCTCCAGTGGCTGGATATGGAATCGGCCATCCAGCACTGCACGGCGGGAATCGGAATCTGGAGCTGGGCCAGCAACGACCAGGGCGGCGAGCCGGACGTGGTGATGGCGTGCTGCGGAGACGTTCCCACGCTGGAGACGCTGGCCGCGGTGGACTTGCTCCGGCAGCACTTTGAAGACCTCAAAATTCGCGTGGTGAACGTGGTGGACTTGATGACGCTTCAGCCTTCCACTGAGCACCCGCACGGATTGAGCGACCGCGACTTTGACATCCTCTTCACCACCGACAAGCCGATCATCTTTGCTTACCACGGATATCCCTGGCTGATTCACCGGCTGACCTACCGGCGCACGAATCACAAGAACCTGCACGTGCGCGGCTACAAGGAAGAGGGCACCACCACCACGCACTTTGACATGGCGGTGCTCAACGACCTTGACCGCTTCCATCTGGCGGGCGACGTGGTGGACCGCGTGCCGCAGCTGGCGCGAGTGGGAGCGCACTTCAAGCAGCATCTGCGGAACAAGCTGATCGAGCACAAGCGGTACATCGCCCGGTACGGCGAGGACATGCCGGAGGTCCGCAACTGGAAGTGGCCGGGCTAGTTCAAGACACCGCGAGGGCCGCGCAGGAGCCGGCCCGGTCCCGGTGGGATGGCGGCCGGCTTGCACTCCATATCGCGGAGCTGGGCCGCCTGCCACCGCATCTTGTGGCGGTTTTTGTCTCGCGCTGCTTGTTCAAGCGTTCAGGGGCAAACCGCGACGCCTGCGAGGGAGAAGGGCACGGTTTCAAGCGTGCCTCCACCGGCCACACGTTTTGATGAGTTTCTTTCCCTTAAGAATTCCCCACCGCCCGCGCAGGTAGCCGCGAAACTGGCTTCCGTGACCTGACAAGCTCCGGCGCTCGCAGAGCGCTGCCGGGGCCTCCGCGCTTCCGCCGGGGCAATTCACAAATTCCTGTTTGAATGTGACCGCCGGCGTTGACATCCACCATGGCGGGCAGTATTCTCCGAGCGCTAGCCTATCCTCGCACAAGCAGAAAGGAGCCGCGCAAAATCATGGAGCAATGCCCTGTTTGCGGGAAGCCCTACGGCATTACGCACGACTGTCCCGGTCCCTCGCGGGCTGACGCCACGCGGGCTGCAAAGTGGCGGGCGCCGGAGGGGTTCGCTCCCCTGCACTACCTGCGGCAGGCGATCGCCATTGCGCGCCTGGACGATAGCGCGATCCTGGCCGCCTCGCATGACTCCAACGCCCTCGACTTTGGAGCGGTTCTTTGGTTCGTGGGGCAGGTTCTCATTTTCGGCTCGATCCTCTTGCGGGTTTCCGGCAAGGGTCCGGCCTTCCACTGGGAGTTGGTCCTCTACGGCGTTGGCTCGCTGATTGTCCTTGACGGAATATTTCTGCTTGCCCAGTACGGCCTTTGCCACTTGCTGGCGCGCGTCCTGTTCGGCGCGCAAGGAACCTACGTTCGGCTGCTCCGTCCCCTTTTGTTGGGTTCGGTGGTGATGTGGCTCGGCGTCGTCCCTTACATCGGCCTGCCGGGCGCCGGACTTTGGAGCATCGCCATCATGATGATCACCTTTGAAGAGGTCGACCGCATTTCGCGCCTTAAAGCCTTTGGGCTCTCGGCGGTCATCGGCGTGGCCTTCCGGGTATTAGCAGCCAGCTTTCTGCACATTTACTAGCGTGTCGCGCAGCGGGCGACGCGGAGCCGCGGACGTTCAGGGCCAAACCGCGCCGGGCGGACGCCCTGTGCCCCTGCCAAACTTGCACGCTGCTTCCACGCGGCATAGACTACCGGCATCTCAAACTCCCTGGAGGGGCGATGGCGGCCACCGGGTACCGGCTTCTGGCGCTCTATTACGACCGGCTGTTCGAGCCGCATCGGCGCGCGCTGGGCCGCATCCGGCGGCGAACGCTGCGCGCGATCCTGCCGCGCACCACGGCGGCCTGTGACCTGGCCTGCGGCACGGGAACCACGGCCGTGGAGCTGGCGCGGCGCGGCATCAGGATGTACGGCGTGGATCTCTCGCCCACCATGTGCCGGCTGGCGCGGCAGAAGGCGCGGCGGGCGGGCGTCCGCCTGCGGGTGCTCCGGGCGGACATGCGCGCTTTCAGGCTGCCCGAACGCGTGGATCTGGTGACCTGTGAATTCGACGCGCTGAACCACGTGCCCGGCAAGCGGGACCTGGGCCGCGTGGCGCGCGCGGTGGCCGGGGCGCTCCGGCCCGGCGGCTACTTCTATTTCGACGTCAACAACCGCCCGGCTTTTGAGAACGTCTGGCCCGGCATCTGGTGGATTGTGTCACCGGGCGTGGCGCTGGTGATGCGCGGCGGCTACGACCGCCGCCGGCGGAAAGGCTGGAGCCAGGCCGAGTGGTTCCTGCGCAAAGGGCGCCGCTGGCAGTGGCGCCGCGAGCG
>JBJKQF010000079.1:0-4098 GCA_046705545.1 Terriglobia bacterium | reverse complement strand
GGCATGTATTCGCCGCTGGCCCGAATGGGGTGTGCATCAGGTTCACTCGACGGGAACTTCTTCGAGCGATAGAAGCGCACCAAGATATTCGAACAGGGCGCGTCCGGTATGTAGCACTGACCCGTGTCAATAAGAGAAGACTCGCAACGGATAACCTGCCCTTTTTGAAGAGATTAGCATTTCGCGACGAGCACGAGTATCGGGTGATTTATGAATCCCATGATAAGGACGTGCCAAAACTGGATATTCCGATTGAATTGTCATGGATCGATAGAATCACTCTAAGTCCGTGGGTACATGAGGATTTAGTCGGTCCGCTTAAGAACTTTATTAATTCGCGTAAGGATTGTGCCGAAATTGAAATCGTTAGATCAACACTGCTGAGCAGTAAGAAATGGAAGACCGCTGCAAGGCGGGCCAGTTAACACTGTCCACCACCACTCTGGAGCGCCTAGCCACGGTGCCAGGTGTGTACCGTGGGACTTTTTTCGCCGGGGCTACGAATAGCGGCGTAAAGCCGCCGCTACAACGGACACCTCACCCGGCGGGGATGCGCCGCCACCCTCTTCCTTGGGGAGAATTGGGTTGCCGCACGCTGGCGGCACGGATAAATCCGTGCCCTTTCGCGTCAAGTTAAGGACGGCGGGCAGTGGCACGACTAAAGTCGTGCCCTTTCCCCTCGCACGGGGCGCGAGAAGTCGTGCCCTTCCTATTCAGAATAAAACCCGGCGCTCAGGCAAGCAGTGCTTGCGGGCGAGCGCCGCTACGGTTTGAATCACCCGTGCTAAAATGCTTGCCCGATGGCGGCGGGGTGGCCGCATTCCCTTTAGGAGACAAAGAGATGGACCGAAGGGGCTTCTTGCTGCGGGGAGGTGCGCTTGCCGGAGGGCTGACGCTTCCGGGGCTGGCGGGCCGGGCGGCGGAATTGGCGCAGGGCGAAACCAGCGGCCGGACAGCCGGGGCGGCAGTCGAGACGGGCGGAACGCGCCTGGTTCCGGTGCGGGGCGGGAAGTACCGCGTCTGGGTGAAGCGCGTGGGAGCGGGGCCGGTGAAGGTGCTGCTGCTGCACGGAGGGCCGGGCCTGAACCATGTTTACCTCGAGTGCTTTGAAGATTTTCTGCCTCCTGCGGGGATCAAATTCTACTACTACGACCAGCTCGGGTCGCTTTTCTCCGACAATCCGGACGACTCGAGCCTGTGGACGGTGGAAGGCTACCTGGACGAGGTGGAAGACGTGCGCCGGGCGCTGGGGCTGGAGGGTTTTTACCTTTACGGCCACTCCTGGGGCGGCATGCTGACCTATGAATATGCGCTCAAATATCCGCAGCACCTGAAGGGCATCGTGGTCTCCAACATGATGGCCAGCATGCCAAACTTTGTGAAGTACGCCAACAAGCTCCGCGACGAGCTGCCGCCGCAAGTTGTGAAGACCATGAAGCAGTACGAGGCCAAGGGGGACTTTGAAGCTCCGGAATACCAGCAGCTGGTTTTCGGGGAGTTTTACGCGCGGCACGTCTGCCGGCTTGACCCCTGGCCGACGCCGATTGAAAGCGCTCTCAAGTTTTGGAATGCGAAAATCTACAACTTGATGCAGGGGCCGAATGAGTTTATCGTGACCGGCGCCTTCAAGAACTGGGACCGGACGGCCGACCTGGGGAAGATCAAGACGCGGGCTCTCCTGATGGGGGCGCGCTACGATGAGATGGATCCCGGCGCGATGCGGCGCAGCGCCGCGCAGATGCCCAACGCGCGTGCGGCCATCAGCAGCCGCGGCAGCCATCTGGCGATGTACGACGACCAGCAGTGGTACTTTAAGGAACTGGTGGGATTTCTGAAAGAGCGCGCCTAAGCGCCCCCGCGCCGATTGATTGGACGAGGATGGAAACTCCTGCAAGGGCGGAGGGCCGCCGCGAGAAGAATTCGGGCGGTGGGGGGCACCGCCCTTGCAGCAAAACTCTCAGCCGTGCCAAGGCTCTCTTACCAGATCACGCTCAGAAAACTCTTGATGGTGTGCGTGACCGTCGGCCAGTCCAGCGGGTGGGGAGCAATGTACCAAACTCCCGCAAGAACCGTTCCCGCGGCCAGCAGGACAGCCGCTGTGACCACTTGGGGGTTGACCTTCTGCTCCGGCTCCTCAGGAAGCTGCGAAGCTCCGTAAAAGAAAATCAGATTGCCATCCTTTTCTCTTCGTATCGCCATGATCCATCTCCTCAGACGCGCCCAGATGTTCAGCAGTTCCGCAACAGGTAACTTCTCGCTCGAATGACAACAAACGCCGTCGTGACGACCGCGCTCACAACCTTCCGGCGCTCAGAAAGCGCCGCAACGTTTGCATCTGAGGTTTTTTTGATCTCCACCCGCCGCGCCAGAGCGTGAAGCCTTGCGCCCTTTCCGGAAAGATTTCCGGAGTTCAGGCGCCCGAAGGCCGCCGCAATTCTCGCCCTGGTTCGCGCCGGACGTGTCGCCTTTGCAGACCAAATCCCTCCCCTTGACGATTAAAATCTTACGCTTTCTGCGCCGGAACTCAATCCGGTAGGATCAGGAAACTAGCCCCGGAAACACCTAGTTTCGGGCTAAGGAATTCGCCTGAGAAAGAGCGTGCACTTGTTTCTTCATCATCCGGCAGGAGATAAGGCTTCTTGCCGCGCGAGGGGAAAGAGCGGCAAAACATTTCCACGTGCGGGGAAGGGTGCGCGGGAGGAGCGCCCCGCACCTCCAACGAGCCTCCCGGCAGTGTATGATAAGGAATAGAAGCCCAATGAGGATGATGATGCGCCGGGGTTCGCGCCCGGCTGGCCGCCCGAGAGGACGGCGCCAGAAAGGCCGGCGATCCCGGATCGCCGCCACGAGCAATTATGCCGGCAAGAATTTTGGGAATTGATTTTGGGATGCGGCGGATGGGCCTGGCGGTTTCCGATGAGCTGGGCATCACCGCGCAGGGGCTCGCGACACTGGAGCGAAGCAGCCTTCGCAAAGATATTGAGCACATTCGCGCGCTCGCGGGGGAATACGCCGCGCAAAAGGTGATTGTGGGGAATCCCGTGGGGCACTCGGGCGGCGCCACGGCTATGTCTCTGAAGGCCGGGGCGTTTGCGGAAAAGCTGCGCGCGCGCCTGGAGTGTCCGGTGGAGCTTTGGGACGAGCGCCTGACCAGCGTGGAGGCGAACCGCCTGCTGCGCTCCGCCGGCCTGAGCATCGAAAAGCGCCGGCGCGCCGTGGACCGCGTTTCCGCCGTGCTGCTGCTGCAGAATTACCTGGATTACCACGCCAACCAGCTTGCCGACCCGGACACGCCCGGAGGGAATCCGTGAAGAAATACGTTATCGCCGCGCTCCTGCTGCTGGTGGCGGCGGGAGCGGCGGTTATGGCCAGGGAGCTTCTGCGCCCATATCGCGGCTACACGGGGCAGGTGATTGTGGAGATTTCACCCGGCATGCAAGCGCCGGAGGTGGCGAACCTGCTGGCCTCGCGCGGGGTGCTGGCGCGCGCGTGGCCCTTCCTGGCGCTGGACGTGGCGGCGCGCTGGCGCTATCGCCTGAAGGCGGGCGCTTACCTGTTTGACCGGCCGCTGCGGCCGCTGGACGTTTTCCGCAAGATTGCCCGCGGCGACGTTTACCTCCGCTCGGTGGTCATCCCGGAAGGCTCCAGCCGCTTTGACATCGCGCGAATCCTGCAAAACCGCCTGGACATCCCCGAGGAAAATTTTCTGCAGACCACCAGCGATCCCGCGCCCATCCGCGACCTGGACCCGCAGGCGCCCTCGCTTGAGGGATACCTGTTTCCGGATACTTACCAGTTTGAATACCACACCGGCGCGCGGCGCGTGGCGCGGAAGATGCTGGCGCGGTTTCGGGAAATCTTTCAGCGGAATTTCCAGCAGGAGCTGAGCCAGTCCGATTTGGATTTGCACCAGGTGATGACCATCGCGTCGCTGGTGGAGAAGGAGACTCCGGACCCTCCCGAACGCCCCATCATCGCGCAGGTGTTCGAGCTGCGGCTGGAAAAGCACATGCCGCTCCAGTGCGACCCGACGGTGCTCTACGCCGCGGAGCTTGCGCGGCATCCTATCGCCGCGGGAGAGATCACGGAGAAGGACCT
>JBJKQF010000078.1:0-3590 GCA_046705545.1 Terriglobia bacterium | reverse complement strand
GGAGCAGAGCGGTCGAAGGTTAACACTCTCAGCGCGACGGCGCTTCCTTAGGATTTCCCTCCGTGCACAAACTGCATCGGCTTGCCTTCCGTCCCGGGATGGTAGCTCCGGGCAAATTGAATCCGCTGGTTGAGCGGCGGGTGGCTGTAAAGCCAGAAAACGATAAAAGGGCTGGGGTCGGGATCTGAAAGATCCTGCTCGCCAAGGATTTGGAAAGCCCTCGCTTCAGCCGCATTGGGATTCGGAACCACGCCGTAGGTCACTTCCAGGGCGAACTGGTCCGCTTGGTGCTCGTAGTGGCGTGAGACGGCGTTCACGGCGGGAGAAGCCAGGAAGCTAAGCGCCGTCAGCAGCATCAGCATCACCGGCAGCGACGCCAGGTCGCCTGCGCTCTCAATTCCGGTGCGCCTTCCGTAACGCCTCAGCAGTCTCCTTGCGCCCATAAAGCCCAGCGCGATAAAAGCCAGCGCGATCAGTTCAATCAGCGCAAATTCCTTCATGATGTGGTGCAGGACGTAGTGCCCCGTTTCGTGTCCCAGCACCGCCAAAGTCTCATCGTCGGTCAGCTTGTTGAGCGTGTTGTCCCAAACCACCACGCGCTTGCTTTTGCCCAGCCCGGAAACGTAGGCGTTGATCGTTTTGGTTTTGGAGCTGGCGTTCATCTCCAGAATGCGCGAGCGGGGTATCTCCAGGCCCGCGCGGTGCAGCATCTTTTCGATTTGGGTGACCAGGGCCGGATGTGAATCTTGGAGCGGGGTAAACTTGAAAAACAGCGGCTCGATCGCAAAAGGTTCAATGAACATCAGGAAGAGAGTCACAGGAATAGTGACCGCCCAGAAGTAGAGCCACCAGCGCCGCGGGCTGCGCCGTACCACGGCATAAAACAACCAGACCAGAAACGTGCCCACCAGGACCAGCAGAACCAGACCCTTGCCCCAGTCGCCCGCCCAGGAAGCAAAGCCCTGGTTCGAAAGCCCATACCGGTGCTCGATCACAAAGCCGGAGTAATAGTCGAACGGGAACTCGATCAGCCTCACCGTCACAAAGAATAAAGGCGCGAAGATGAGGCATTGCAGCGCGTGGCGGCGGAACCGGCTGCGCGCCCAATTCCGGAAAGCGACGGCGACCCTGGCGCGCCAGAGAAGGAAATAGACCAGCAGCGCCAGCGCCACTCTCGCAAAATACAGAGCATATTGCGTCCGCGAATAGGCGCGTGCTTCGGCTCTTTTCTTTGCTGGGAGTTCGTATCCTTCGGGAGGCGGGGCCTGGCGTGACTCCGCTGAAGACGCCTGCTGTGTCTGAGGTTCTTTTGCCTGGGCGGCATGGAGGGGCGGCGCGCTCCACCCGCTCGCCTCAAAACAAAACAGCAGAACCACCAGAGAAACTGCAAACCCAAAGCTGGTTTTCATCAGACTCGGGGCAAGACGATGCCCTTCTGCGACTGGTATTTGCCCTTCTTGTCTTTGTACGAAGTTTCGCAAACTTCGTCCGACTCAAAAAACACGAGCTGGCACAGCCCTTCATTGGAATAGACGCGGGCGGGCAGCGGCGTGGTGTTGGAGATTTCGAGCGTTACGAATCCTTCCCACTCAGGCTCCAGGGGAGTCACGTTGACGATAATTCCGCAGCGCGCGTAGGTGGACTTCCCCACGCAAATCGTCAAAATGCTGCGCGGAATCTTGAAGTACTCCACCGAGCGGGCCAGCGCAAAGGAGTTGGGAGGCACAATGCATACCGGGCCCTTGAATTCCACAAACGAGCGCTCATCAAAATGCTTAGGATCCACGATCGTGCTGTTGACGTTGGTGAAGATTTTGTACTCGTCCGCAACCCGCAAGTCGTATCCATAGGAAGAGAGGCCATAGGAGATGACGTTTTCGCGGACCTGGCTCTCCGCAAACGGTGAAATCATTTCATTTTCGCGAACCATGCGACGAATCCAGTGGTCACTTTTAACGGCCATTTGTTCTCCCTTGCTTGGAATCTGGCGCCCTGGCGGGGCATCCCCGCGCTTGCGGTCCCGGAAGCATCCAGCGCATGGCATCATAATATAGCAGAAAACAGCTTGACAACGCCCGAGGGGATTTTTAGGATAAAATCCTGCATTTTCAGGAGGTTCCTGTGATTAAGCTCGATCTCGTCAATGATGTGGTCAGTCGGACCGGCATTACCAAGACAAAAGCTGAGACGGCTGTGGAAACAGTGTTTGCATCGATGAAGAAAGCCTTGGCCAAAGGGGAGCGCATTGAGTTGCGAGGCTTTGGGGTGTTTAACGTGAAGCCGCGCAAGACCGGCATCGGCCGCAATCCCCGCACGGGTGCGGAAGTTACCATCCTGCCCGGCAAGGCCGTCCGCTTCAAACCCGGCAAGGAGCTCCAGTCTCTTCCTTAAGGGCGCCTGGCGCACCACTTCGGCAAGCGAGCACCGCTTCGCAAGTGGCGCTCCTGCTTTGACTTTCGGGTCTCAGGCCGCTTTCTACATAAGGCTCATGGGGTCCATATCGATCATCAGCGAGCGTGGGGGAATGCCTAGTTGCTCGCTCTCGTCTGCCAAGCGGCGCAAGAGGGCGTTCAGCTTTGCCCTGGATGCTGCCTTGAGCAGAAACTGGATGCGGTAAAGCCCTTCGATCTTGGCGAGCGGCGCGGGTCCCGGTCCCGTGATTCTGATGCCGCGCGCCAGACTTTCCTGCTGCTTGAAAAACTTTCCGGCCTCCTCAGCAACCCTTGCGGCTTCCTCAAGCCTCTTCCCTTGCGCAATCACGTTGGCCAGCGCCGCGGCGGGCGGGTAGTGCATCAGTCGCCGGAATTGGATCTCTTTGGCATAAAACCGGGCAAAGTCCTGTTGGGCGGCCAGGCGAATCGCATAATGCTCGGGGTAGAACGTCTGCACCAGGACTCGCCCCGGTGAGTCGCCGCGTCCGGCCCGGCCAGCGGCCTGGGTAAGAAGCTGGAACGTTCTCTCCGCGGAGCGAAAATCCGGCAGCGCTAGCGAGGTGTCGGCGGAGACCACTCCCACCAGGGTAACTCCGGGAAAGTCGTGTCCCTTGGCAATCATCTGGGTTCCCACCAGAATGTCGATCTTCCCTTCCTTGAATTCCGAAAGGATTTTATGGAAATGCGCGGGGCGGCGCGCCGCGTCGCGGTCCAGCCTTGCCACGCGCGCTTCAGGGAACATCTCCGCGAGTTTCACCTCCAGCTTCTCGGTTCCCTCGCCCACGTAGTGGAGGTATTCACTGCCGCAGGCCCGGCAGCGCGCCGGGACAGTGGCCTGGTAGCCGCAATAATGGCAGATCAGCTTTTTTTCGCGCCGGTGGTAGGTAAGCGAAATCGAGCAGTTAACGCAGCGTTCCGTTTGCCCGCAGCTCCGGCAGAGAATAAACCAGGAGTAGCCGCGCCGGTTCAGCAGGAACATCGTCTGCCTTCCTGATCGGAGCTGCGCCTCCACCTCCTCCTTGAGGCGGCGTGAAATCGGCACCTGCGTGTGCGTCTCGCGGAACTCCTCCCGCATATCGACGATTTCCACGCTGGCCAGCGGCCGTCCGCCCACGCGCTCGCCGAGCGTTATGAGGTCGTACTTCCCTTGCTGGGCGT
>JBJKQF010000077.1:0-13828 GCA_046705545.1 Terriglobia bacterium | reverse complement strand
GGGTAATCTTTTCGGCGTCAACATCGATGCCGAGGAAGGCAGCGCCCGCGAGAGTAGCCGCCAACGGCTGAGTTCCTCCCACAGACCCCATGCCTCCGGACACAATCAACTTGCCGGCGAGCTCGCCCCCAAAATGCGCTTTTCCTATCGCTTCAAACGTTTCAAATTCTGCATGGGTAGCTTGCTGGCTTCCAACGTACGTCCAGCCGCAGGCGGCATCCTGGCCGAATAGAGCGAGGGCAAGATTCTCCATTTCAGGAGGCTGAGCTTCTGTGGTTTGGGCAAACTCGGAACTTAACCCGGATATCAAGACGCGCGGAGCCTCAGGATGAGTTTTGATAATGCCTGCCGGTTCGCCGGATTGGATCAACAGGGTTTCATTGTTCTGCAAGCTCTTGAGAGACCGGAGAACGGCATGATAGCAATTCCAATTCTGCAGGGGCTTGGCGGCGCTTCCTTGCGCTACTAACTCACGGGGAATCCCGGCGACATCTTCATCGAGCGAGTTCGCCAGCAGGCGAAAGGCGGCTTCCTGTGCCCAGCCTTGGCAACGGAGTCTGGTTCCACGCGGCGAATGGACCGGCTTGTAGGTCCCGCCGTACTTCGTTGTAGATGAATGCGCCATGATCGATTCTCTGCCGTTGATCATAGTCGAAGCGCGAATAAAGAAAAAGCTCGCTAACCCTCTCGTATACCTTGCCCCGTGTGGCTTTCGCGCGCGCCTCAAGTCCCTTTCCGGACGGCTGTGCTAGAATTCTCACGAGCGGGGCGCAGTTTTCCGAAGGCAAGGCCCACTACATTATGGACTCAAAATCTTTTCGTACACTGAATGAACTGTTCTTACAGGCGGTCGAGGGCAGTTCCAAACAGGATGTATTCCTCACGAAATCGGAAGGCAGATATCGCGGGACCTCCGCGCGGGAGGTGCTGGCCATGGTAGCTGCCGTGGCGCGCTTCTTCCGGAGTATGGGTGTTGGCGAAGGCGACCGCGTGGCTCTGCTGGCGGAGAATCGCATGGAGTGGGCGCTGGCCGACTATGCCATTCTGGGTCTGGGAGCGATCGCGGTCCCACTCTATTCAACTCTTCTCGAAGACGATGTCGAGTATATTCTCCGCGATTCCGGCTCAAAGGGCATCATTGTCTCGACTCGCGACCAACTGCAGAAAGTCCTGAACGTCCGCTCCCGAGTGCCGGACCTCCTTTCCTTTGTGGTGGTAATGGATTCTTCCGGCCCCGCTATTCCAGGCGTGCGGACCTGGAAGGAAATCTTGGAACGGGAAGGCGCGGAGGAGGCCGGTGCGAAGGAGGCTTTTCGGGCGCAGGCGCTCTCCGTGCGGCCAGAGGAGACGGCCACGTTGGTTTACACCTCCGGGACAACGGGAGTTTTCAAGGGTGTCGTTTTGACCCACGCCAACATCGTTTCAAACGTTCGGGCCTCCTCCGATCTATTCGATCACGGCCCCCGCGATGTGGCGATGTCGATCCTGCCGCTGGCGCACATCTTTGAGCGGATGATCGACTTCCATTACCTGGCGAGGGGTGTTTCCATCTCCTACGCCGAGAGCTTGGACTCGCTGCCGCAAAACTTGCGCGAGGTGCGGCCTACCCTGATGGCCGTGGTTCCCCGCCTGCTGCAAAAGATCCGTGAAAAGGTCGCTGAAGAGGTTCAGCACCTTCCTTCAGCGCAGCAGAAGCTATTCCAGTGGGCTGTTGACACGGGAGGGAGGTATTTTCCCTATTTGCTTAAGCGCCGGCAACCGCCCTTGGGCTTGCGCCTCAAGCGGACGGTTGCGGACCGGCTGGTGTTTCGAAAGATTCGCGGGCAATTGGGCGGCCGATTCCGCATGTTTATTTCCGGCTCGGCTCCTCTGGGGCGTGAATTGGCGGAATTCTACTTTTCAATCGGTATCCCGGTTTACGAAGGTTATGGGCTGACGGAGACCTCTCCGGTGATTGCAGTCAATACTCCGGAAGGAGTAAAGCTGGGGACCGTGGGCCGTGTTATTCCAGGGGTTGAGGTCATGCTGGGGGATGAAACCGAGGATTTCGAGGGACGCACAGGCCGGGAGATACTAGTTCGCGGCCCTAACGTGACTCCGGGGTATTACCGTCAAAATGATCAAAACGGCGGTCCCTTCACGGACGGATGGTTCAAAACCGGCGACCTCGGATCTCTTGACCCGAATGGATTCCTGACAATCACGGGCCGGAAGAAAAATCTCCTCAAAACTTCCGGCGGCAAGTATGTATCGCCGGAAAAGCTTGAACATCTCTTTCAAGAGCACCGCTACGTTACGCAGCTTGTGGTGCTGGGAGACTCCCGAAAATTTGTCGGGGCCCTCGTTGTTCCGAATTTTGCCACGCTGGAAGGCTATGCGCGCGAGCAGGGCATTACCTTCACGACGCGGGAAGAACTTGTGGGCCGCGAAGACGTCCGCACTTTTGTCCAACAGAAAGTCGATGAAGCCTGCCAGCATCTTCCTCCCTACGAGCGCATTCGCCAGATTGTCTTGCTTCCCAAGGAGTTCACGATTGCGAGCGGGGAGCTTTCGGCGACCCTGAAGGTCAAGCGCCCGGTTGTGGAGGAGCGATACCGCGACCTGATTGAGGAAATGTTTGCCCGACGGCCGTCTGCGGCGCCGGCAAAGTCGGAAGCTTCCGGGGCTGGGACGCATTGATGAAGGTCGATGAAGTAGAGAATTTGCTGAGGAGGTTGGCGTGTGAAGGAAGAAAAGAGTCCCGTTCCGGATTTTGACATCGAGGATGTCTGCCGCCGCTTTGGCGTCATCTACACCGGAGCCATTTCCGACGTGTTGGATGAAATGGGCTATCGGCGCCAGGTGCTCCCGCATTCGATTCAAGCTTTGCAGATGGGCCAGCACGTTACGGGCGTGGCGGTGCCGGTGGAGGGGGACTCAACTCAGAGCGACGACCCGGATGAAGTTTACATTCCGATTCTCCAGATGCTGGGAGACATTCGGTCCGGCGACGTGATTGTGACTCAGGCGCACGACAACGTGTCCGCCCATCTCGGCGAGCTTTCCTGTGAGACGGCCAAATACCGCGGTGCTCGCGGCGTGGTAATCGACGGCGGCGCTCGCGACATCGACTACATTCTCAAGCTGGGCATGCCGGTATTCTGCCGGTATCGCACTCCTGCCGACGTGCTGGGACGGTGGAAGATCAAAGTCTACGGCGAGCCGGTCACGGTCGGGGAAGTTACCATCCGCCGGGGGGATTTTATTGTGGGAGACAAGGACGGAGTTCTGGCCATTCCGCGCGAAATCACCTTGGAGGTTTTGGAGAAATCCGAGGAAGTGGTTAGCACGGAGAATCTGGTGCGCAAGTCGATTCTCGAGGGCGTGCATCCAGTGGACGCTTACCGGAAGTACGGCAGGTTTTGAAAAGGTCGTATGCTGTCTCCCCAGGCCGCACGATGATGAAAAGAGGTCGTAGATCGTGGGTCAAGTTCGAAGGAGCAGGCAATTGACCGTCAGGCGAACTGGTCAAGATCGATCTTATCGTTCCAACGCTCATTCGTCCGCAGCAGTCCGTCCCAGGTAGTTTGCTGGCCCGAGTAAGCCGCCATCCTGCCCAGCATCGCTGTCAAGGCAGCCTCCACTCCTTGCGCTGCTTGATTGTGATAGTTTCCGCTGAGAATGCTCTCCACAAATGATTTCTTTTTGTCTGGGTCAGCCTTTGCCAGATTGTCGCGAAACTGGCCGGCAGGGGAAGATTCCTTGGATTCGGGCCGCAGCGGGGAAGCTTCCGTGTCCCATCTCCATGCCTCTTCACCGTAAATCGCGATGGGGCCTGAATAGTGCGTTTCAGAAACGCCCTTGCTGCCGAAGAAGCGCCAGCCCACATCCCACCAGCCCTTGTCGAATTGAGTCGAACTGAAGGTCATCTTGACGCCTTGCGGGTAGTGATAGATCACTTCGTAGTGGCCGAAGACGTTGCCCGGATCGGTGCGGACTTTTCTTCCACCCGAGGCCTCCGCCTTGACGGGATGGCTTCCGAGGATCCAGTTCCACATGTCGAGAACGTGGATGTTTTGCTCCACGATGATGTCGCCGGAAAGGACGCGGTAATAGATCCAATTGCGGAGCCTGGATTCATCGCGGGAGGCTCCCGGCCACGATGGGCGGTGGGGAGGCGTCGCAAAATAATGGCCTGTGCCGCAGGCAATTGTTCCCAGGGCGCCTGCGTGGATGTGCTTGACCTGCTCAATGAGAGGCGGAGCACTCCGAAGCTGGAAGCCCACTTCCAGGCTCAAGCGCCCTTGGGCGCGCCGGCCGGAATCGAGCACGCGGTTGGCGCCGTGTACATCCACCGCAACCGGTTTTTCGCAATAGATGTGCTTGCCCGCCAGGACCGCAGCTTCGAGATGTTGGGGATGAAAGTAAGGCGGGGTCGCGATCACCACCACATCCACATCCTTGCTAGAGGCAATTTCCCTGTAGGCTTTGGGTCCGCGAAAGATCAGCGCCGGATTGATCGCGGCGTATCCTTTGGCTCTTTGCAGTGAGTGCAAGCTTGCCTTGGTCTTGTCGATCTGGTCCTGAAACAGGTCGGCGAGCGCCACCACGCGTGCCTTGCCGGTGTTGAGCAGATCCGTTACATCCGCATTGCCGCGCCCCCCACAGCCCAGCAGGCCGACCCGGAGCGATGAGTTCGCATTCGTTCCCCGCACTAACCCCGGCTTGATGATCATCAGGCCGGCGGTGGTGGCTGCTGCGCCCAGGAAGTCTCTTCGGCGCAACTTCTTGCTGAAGCCTTTGGTCACGATGGTTTCCTCCTCCATGTGTGCGAGAGCCCGGCACTTTTCCAATTGGCGAGGTTTTGCAAGCCGCGTGATGATTCCGCATGTTATCGGATCACCTTTATCTGAAGTCGTGCCATACAGCCATTTCGCTGCTCAACCTATCATAAAGCGATTCCGTGCAGAAGATTGTGCTGTTCAATAGAAGCCTGAAAGGCAGGGCAGGCCAACGGCTGGAGGACGTGGTAAAGTCGCAGCTCTGACCAGTGCCGGCTCCTTTTTGCAGGAAACTCGCAAGATTGGACTGGTCTGAATTCATTGTTGGCTTTATAATCTCGCTTGCCCTTCTGCTGTCGTCGAGTCAATTACAACTTGGAGTAAAGCGATTTCAATGAGAAATCACTTCCTATCACTGATCGTTGGATGCGTGCTTGCCTGTGGAATGCTTGCGCGGCCTCAACTCGCCCATTCGGCGCCTCCCCAGGCTGGGGGAGTTGCTGTTGAGGCGACCACGCCCGCCGTGGCACAAGAGCGCGTTTCGAAACTGGAGAAGCAAATTGCCGATGCGCAAAGCTCCGGGGATAACGCGTGGATGCTGGTCTGTTCAGCTCTGGTGCTGATGATGACCGGGCCTGGGCTGGCGCTCTTTTACGGCGGCCTAGTCCGCAAGAAGAACGTTTTGTCGATCTTGATGCAAAGCTTTTCGCTCATGGCGATCGTTACGGTTTTGTGGGCGATTGTGGGGTTCAGCCTTTGCTTTAGCCCGGGGACCTCTTTCATCGGAGGGCTGGGCCATCTCTTCCTTCGAGGAGTGGGGTCAGCGCCGGACCCGGCTTACGCGGGAACAATTCCTTTTGAAACTTTCATGATCTTCCAATTGATGTTTGCGATCATCACGCCGGCCTTGATCTGCGGCGCTTTCGCCGAGCGGATGAAATTCAGCGCCATGGTTGTTTTCATGGTGCTATGGTCGCTGATTGTCTACGATCCGATGGCGCACATGGTGTGGGGGAAGGGAGGCCTTCTCAATGCGGCGCAAGCAGGAGCCTTCCCGACGCTGGACTTTGCCGGAGGCACCGTGGTGCACATCACCTCCGGAGTTTCCGCTCTGGTGTGCGCTCTCTACCTGGGAAAGAGAGTCGGATATCCCGAAGAGCCGATGCCCCCTCACAGCGTGGTCTTGAGCTTTGTCGGGGCCTGCCTCCTGTGGGTCGGATGGTTTGGGTTCAACGCGGGCAGTGCGCTGGCGGCCGGAGGGCTTGCCACGAGTGCTTTTGTCGCCACTCACTTTGGTGCGGCGGCAGCCGCCATTGGCTGGGGAGCGGCAGAGTGGCTGCACAACGGGAAAGCCAGCGTGCTGGGAGTGATTTCCGGAGCGGTCGCGGGGCTCGTGGCGATCACCCCAGCTTCCGGTTTTGTCTCTCCCATGGCGGCCCTGGCGATCGGTTTGATTGCGGGGGTGGTGTGCTACTTCATGGTGGCCAAGGTGAAGAGCCTCTTCGGCTATGACGATTCGCTCGATGCCTTCGGTGTCCACGGCGTGGGGGGAACGGTCGGAGCGCTTCTCACCGGTGTCTTTGCGACCAGCGCCATCAACCCGATTTTCAAGAATGCTCAGGGAAAGGTGCTCCCGGTAGGCTTGGTGGATGGCCATCCGGGGCAATTGCTGAATCAATCAATCGGGGTACTGATTTCCTGGAGTTTGGCCATTGTGGGAACTTTGGTGATTCTGAAAGTGGTGGATGCCGTGGTGGGGCTGCGTGTTTCCGAAACGCATGAAGTGCAGGGACTCGACTTATCGCAGCACGGTGAAGAAGGATACAACTTTGAAGCATAGGCCTCCTGGCGAAGAACCGATGGGGAACCCGCCCTGGGGCTATCTTGAGGCCACCGTGGTTCGGGAGGCTCCCCACATCCTGATGGTCGGGAAAAGGAACCATGAAAAAGATTGAAGCGATCATTCAGCATTCACGGCTTGAGCACGTTAAGAGCGCCTTGTATGAAATCGGCGTGGAAGGGATGACTGTTTCTGAAGTGCGCGGACACGGCCGCCAAAAAGGGCATACGGAGGTCTATCGGGGCCGGGAGTATAACGTCGACCTGCTGCCCAAGATCAAGATCGAAATGGTGCTCCGCGACAAGATGGTTGATCTGGCGGTGGAAACCATTCTAAAGTCTGCCAAGACAGGCAAAATTGGGGATGGTAAGATTTTCTTGTATCCGGTGGAAGAATCTATCCGCATCCGCAACGAGGAGAGGGGTGAAAGCGCGTTGTAGAGAGTCCTGTTAACCTTCGCGATCCCCCCTTGTGGGCGGCAGAGTCGCTATCTTGCGTGTTATCTGTTAGCCGCCCGCTTCTCGTTTCTGATGGCAGTTCCGCAGAGTAAGGCAAAGCTCGTACTCGCCCATTAAAGCCTTGCACTAGCTGCCTTGACAACATTATCATCTGCTCAATGCTTGTTTCCCGCCCAGAGAATTGCCATAATGAGGCGGTTCATTTTTCGCCTGAAGGATCATTGTGGGATCACTGCCGTCTCTGAGAAGAACGTGGGTCGCTGCCAGCGAGCCCCAACGGATTGAGCGTATCCTAGCCGGTGCGCGGGCGTTTCTTGCACTGGCTTCACTTTTTGCCATTTGGCTCAATCCCACAGAGCCCGCCCGTTATGCACGAGTGGTCTTTGTGTTGCTTGCCGTCTACGCGCTGGAAGCCGTCGGCGTGCTGGCGATGGTTCGAACGCAGCGGAATTCCTCGCTGACCTTCCGGCTGACCGTTCACACCGTCGACATCCTATGGCCGGCGCTGATCTCGGTTTTCACGGCCGGGCCCAACAGCCCCTTCTACCTCTTTTACACCTTTGTCCTGCTGGAAGCGGCATACCGCTGGGGACTCCAGGCCACCCTGGTCACGGCGCTCGTCACAACCGTCATCTTTAATTTGCAAGCATTTCTGTCGATGTTACACCCGCTCATTTTTGTCCCCGCCTTCGAGAAGCCCCTGGGTCTGAACGCGTTTATTATGCGCGGCGTCTATTTGCTGTTGATGGGCTACCTGCTGGGATACCTGGGTGAAGAGGAAAAGCAGCTACGCGAAGAAACCGCCTCCATTTCCAGAATTATTACCAAGGTGCGGGCCGAGGTTGGGGCCAGGGGAGCGTTGAGGGTAATTTTTGAGGAGATCTTCAGGCTTTTCCGGACTCGCCAAGCGCTACTCGCCGTACTGGAGCCAGGGTCGGGCCGGGCGTTCCTCTGGGAGGTGCAGCGGAAAGAGCCGGCGCAGGAAGCGGTCTTGTCTTCGTCAGAGTTGAAAGACCCTCAGGCGGCCGAAGGGATTTTTGGCGCGCCCGGCCACGTTTGGTATGTAGTCGAGAAGCGCGCTTCGGGAAGCAAGCCCGCTTACGACACTTTTGCCCTGGATGCAGAGGGAAGAAGAATTTATGATGTGACCTGGACTCCGCCGGAGGCTTTGGTGGGCCGGAGGCACTTCACTTCTATTTTGGGAGTGTGCGTAAGTTCCAGCGATGAGTGGTCAGGTACGCTGCTCCTCTTTAATCCCAAACTGCGCTCTTCCAAAGAGAATGCCGTGCGTTTTCTGCGCACACTAGCCTTGCAGGTGAGCCCGGCGATCTACGGAGTCTTCCTGACTTCCCGTTTGAGGTCGCGGGCGGGAGCGATTGAACGTGCCCGCGTGGCGCGGGAGTTGCATGATGGAGTCATCCAATCTTTGATTGGGCTGGAGATGGAAGTTGACGTCCTCCGGCGCCAGCCTGCTGTCACTCCTGCCGACCTGGGCGACCGGTTAAGCCACGTGCAGAGCATTCTCCGCCAGGAGGTTGTAAACCTGCGGGAGTTGATGCAACAAATGAAACCGGTGGAATTGCGGCCCACGCAGCTCCTAGATTTCCTGGCCACCACGGTGGATAAGTTCGGGCGGGACACGGGTATCGCTTGCCGGTTTGTTTCAACGCTGACTGAAATTTCCCTGCCATCGCGAGTTTGCAACCAGCTGGCGAGAATCGTCCAGGAAGCGCTGGTCAATGCGCGCAAGCACAGCGGAGCCCATCGCATTCTGGTTCAGTTTGCGCAGCAGGACGGCCGTCTGCGACTGGTGGTGGATGACGACGGGCAGGGATTCGATTTTTCGGGCCGTTTGGGCCTCGGAGAGCTTGACGCCGCCCGCCGGGGTCCCCTTATTATTAAGGAACGAGTTCGCTCGATTGGCGCTGAGCTTGTCTTAGAATCTCTTCCAGGGAAAGGATCGAGGCTGGAGATCAGCCTCCCGCAAAAGTCACATGGATAAAACTTCTCAACCTGTACGGATTATCATTGCTGATGATCACCCCATCTTCCGTGATGGACTTAAGAAACTGCTGGAAGTTGACCCGCAATTTAAAATCATCGGGGAAGCCGCCGATGGCGAAGAGGCGGCAACCCTAACGCGCCAGCTCAAGCCAGACGTTCTGTTGCTCGACCTAGCAATGCCGAAAGTCCCCGGCCTTGATGCGGTGCAGGAACTCCACGACTTGTCTGAGACTGTGCGCATCATCATCCTAACCGCGGCGATTGAGCGCGAGCAGATTGTAAAGGCCCTGCAGTTCGGAGTGCGTGGAGTGGTTCTTAAGGAGTCCGCCACCGAGTTGCTCATCAAGAGCATTCACTGCGTGATGGGAGGCCAGTTCTGGCTGGGCAGGGAAAGCCTTTCCGACCTGGTCCGAATCTTACGTGACCTGAGGGCGATCCCTGAACCGGGTGAATCGGCACGGCCTTACAACTTGACCCCGCGGGAGCTGGAAATAGTCTCGGCGATTGTGAACGGATATACCAACCGCGACATTGCCGAAGAACTCAAAATCGCCGAGCAGACCGTGAAGCATCACCTCAGCAACATTTTTGACAAGCTTGGAGTTTCGAACCGTTTGGAACTTGCTCTGTTCGCCGTTAACCATCACATCGTCGAGAAAGCTTAGCGGCTCTGCAAGGCACGGCGGATCTGTTTCCTTCGGGAGAGTGGCAGTCTTTCCCGGCTTCGAAATACGTTTGCGGCTGGAGCCGGAGACGTTCTTTTTTGTATCTCTTCCACCAATGTGATACTTTCTCCTGCGGATTTGTCCGAGTTCGTGCCTGTTTGTGAACGTTTGCAGAAAGGATCGCTCATCTAGCTCTTCCCGGTAAGCTTCCCATGGCCCAACCACGCTCCTCCCACGTCCGATGGATCCTGGTGATCTGGATGTTTGTGGTGAGCGCCATTGCCTATCTGGACCGGGTGAATATTTCCATCGCCGGTCACACCATCGCACAGCAATATCACCTAAGCAACGTGGAGCTGGGCTGGATTTTCAGCGCTTTTGTCGTGGGCTATGCGATATTTCAAACCCCCGGCGGCAGCTTGGCAGACCACATGGGGCCCCGCTGGGTGTTAATGGCCGGGGTGCTTTGGTGGGGCGTCTTCACGTCGCTGACGGCCATGGTGCCGACGGGCATCAGCGTGGCGCTGCTGCTCTTTATCGGAGTGCGATTCCTGCTGGGTGCTGGCGAGGCAGTTGTTTACCCGGCCTCCAACAACGTGGTTGCCAATTGGGTCCCCACGCAGGAGCGGGGCATCGCCAACGGATTGATCTTTGCCGGAGTGGGCGTTGGAGCCGGAGTTACTCCTCCCTTTATCGCATTTATCATGTCGCGCTATGGCTGGGAGTGGTGTTTTTGGGGCAGCGCCCTGATTGGAATCGTGGCAGGAATCATCTGGTTTGTCATTGCCCGCGACTCGCCGGAGCGCCACCCTTGGGTTTCGAAGTCCGAGCTGGAGTACATTCGGGCGGGTGTGGAGGTCAAGCATTCCCATCATGTCACTTCCACTCCATGGCGCGCCATTGTCCGCAGCAAGGAAATTCTTGCGATCACCTTCAGCTATTTCTGTTATGGCTACGTCGCCTGGATCTTCTTTACCTGGTTCTTTATTTACCTCACCACGGTGCGAGGGCTGAATCTGAAATCCGGGGCGGATTACACCATGCTTCCTTTCATCGGCATGGCGGCCTGCTCTCCCTTGGGCGGGGTGATCTGCGATGTGGTCACGCGGCGCTATGGAAAGCGACTGGGGCGTTGCGGTATCGCCGTGGTGGGGATCGGACTGGCGGCAGTCTTTATTGTCGTTGGCGCCTTGGCCTCAACTCCCCAGGCTGCCAGCATCGCTTTGGCGAGCGGCGTGGGCGCGCTCTATCTCTCCCAGAGTTCCTTCTGGTCCGTCAGCGCGGACGTTGCCGGGCCCTGGGCAGGAACCGTCTCCGGCGCCATGAATACCGGGGGCCAGGCGGGCGGCGCTTTGACCGCAGTTCTTACTCCGGCCATCGCCGGCCATTTGGGCTGGACCGCGTCTTTCCTGGTAGCGGCGGCGTTCTGCGTGTTGGGTTCGATTGCCTGGCTGATTGTGGACCCCAATCGCACCCTCGTTCAATCCGGGGCCGGACCCTCCTGATGTTCTAACATCCGGCCTGCCATTTAATCAGGTTCCCGGTACCTCTCGATGCCATCAAAGCTTCACTTCTTAGCAAGCTGTCTCCATACTTTGCTTACAGAGTTTCCTTGACGGATCTCCAGCAGGTCGTGCGCCAGGAATGTGTATCTACTGATTCCTGCCCGGCATGTATAATCAAGGGTTGCAAAGGAGACAATATGACCCCCGGTGTTCCTGGTTTTCTGAAATGTCTGCGCCGCTCTTTCCTTTTCTTTTTGACCATTCTCTTTCCGTTAATTTCTCTCGCTGCCGGACCGCGCCCTCCCCAGAAACTTTCTAATGCCGAGATCGATAGGCGCGTGGACGCCATGCTAGCCAAGCTCACTCTTGCTCAGAAGATCAGGCTGCTGGGCGGCGTGGATAACATGTTTACTCACGCTATGCCACAGATTGGGCTGCCTCGCCTCAAGATGTCTGACGCCTCGATGGGAGTTCGCGTCTGGGGCCCAAGCACCGCGTACGCGGCGGGGATCGGGCTTGCCGCTTCGTGGGACGTGAAGCTGGCAAGGGAGATCGGCGCTTCGATCGGCCGTGACGCACGCGCGCGCGGCGTCAACATCCTGCTGGGGCCGGGGCTCAACATCTATCGCTTGCCCGTAAACGGCCGCAACTTTGAATACTTGGGCGAGGATCCTTATCTGGCCGGACAACTCGCCGCACACTATATCCTGGGTGTCCAAAGCGAGGATGTGGTCGCCAGCGCCAAGCATTTCGACGGCAACAATTCCGAGTACGACCGGCATGAGGAGAACTCCATCATCGACCAGCGCACGCTGCGGGAGATTTATCTCCCTGCCTTTGAAGCAGCGGTCAAAGAAGGACACGTGGGAGCCGTCATCGACTCCTACAACCTGATCAACGGAGAACATGCCAGCCAGAACAAGTTCCTGAACATAGACGTTCTCAAAAAGGACTGGGGATTCCGCGGCATTCTGGTGTCCGACTGGTTCGGCACGTACGACGGCATCGCGGCGGCAAATGCGGGGCTCGACTTGGAAATGCCGTCCGCGGAGCATATGAACGCCAAGACGTTGCTGCCCGCTCTCAAATCAGGCAAGGTTTCAATGTCCACGATTAACGACAAGGTGCGGCGCTTGCTGCACGTGGCGGTGGAGTTTGGCTTCCTCAAACCGCATGAGCAGCAGGAGTTGAGCATCCCGCTCTACAGCCAGCAATCGAAAGAGGTGGCGCTCCACTCAGCGGAAGAGAGCATGGTGCTGCTCAAGAACCGGGGGGATTTATTGCCGCTCGATCTCAGCAAGGTTCACTCGATCGCCGTAATCGGCCCGGACGCCTATCCGGCAGTAGCCACGGCGGGCGGCAGCGCTTATGTAACGGCTATTTCACCCGTTAGTTTCATGACCGGCCTGAGCGATGCGTTCACTCCTGCGACCAAGGTTTACTGGAACAGGGGCGTGAAAGACCTGTTTACAGTCTTTGACAGTTCGCGTTTCTTCACGGACCGGGAAGGCACGCATCCCGGGCTCAAGCAGGAGGAATTCTCCAACCCCGACTTCACCGGAAAACCCAGTCAAGTGACTACCGTGCAAAATATTAGCCGTTGGTATCGCGAGCAGATTCGCTTGGCTTTCAAGGGCGAGTCCTCCGTGCGCTGGACAGGTTATTACATTCCAAAGACTTCCGGCAGCCAGACGTTCATTGCAGCGGCGCTGGGGAGGGACGCCTACCGTCTTTACGTGAACGGGAAGTTAATCCTTCACGGTAAGCCGGGCGAAGGCGAGCCACTGTCCGCAAAGCTGAACCTTCCCGCCGGCAAGCCTGCTGCGGTTCGCCTGGACTACTTGCCGCAACGGAGCAGGATCCGCAACTCCTTTGGTGTTGTGCCTACTGCGGAATTGCTCGAGCCGGAGGTTAAAAAAGTCGCCGCGATGGCGAATGTGGTGGTACTTTGCGTCGGCTTCGATTACGCAACGGAAGGCGAGGGGCAAGACCGGACTTACAGCCTCCCCCCAGGACAGGACGAACTGATCAAGGCGGTGTCGGCGGCCAACCCGCGCACGATCGTGGTGCTCACCGCGGGCGGAAGCGTGGCCACCAGCCCCTGGATCAGCCGGGTGCCCGTGCTGCTGCAGAGCTGGTATGGCGGCTCCGAGGCAGGCAGCGCCCTGGCCGAGGTTCTGGCCGGGAAGGTGAATCCCTCCGGCAAGCTGCCCATCACTTGGTGGAGGACGGTGGAGGACAATCCTACCTACAAAAACTACTACGAAGAGCCCGGCTCGCGCGATGTCAGGTACCGGGAGGGAGTCTTTGTGGGTTACCGCGCCTACGGGCGGCCCGGACAGGCAGCGCCGCTGTTTCCGTTTGGCTACGGGCTTTCTTACACCAACTTCGCCTTCCGGCATCTGAGCGTGACGCCGCAGGACGCGAGCCCCAGCGGGCCGATCACGGTGCGCTTTGAGGTTGAGAACCTCGGCCAGAGGGCGGGAGCGGAAGTGGCGGAGGTTTACGTGGGCGATCCCTCGGCAACGGTGCCGCGTCCGGCGAAGGAGCTGAAGGGATTTGAGCGCGTGATGCTGAAGCCGGGGGAGACGAAGCA
>JBJKQF010000076.1:0-9983 GCA_046705545.1 Terriglobia bacterium | reverse complement strand
CCCAACGTCTTCCGCATGCGGCTGCTGGGAACCGAGGTGGTAGGAGTCTCCTCCGGGTCCAAGACGCTGAAGGACGCCATCAATGAGGGCATGCGTGATTGGGTCACAAACGTGGAGAACACCCACTACTTGATGGGTTCGGTCCTGGGTCCGCACCCGTATCCCGCCATGGTGCGAGACTTTCAGCGCGTCATCGGCCAGGAAGCCCGTCAGCAGGTCCTGGAGATGGCGGGAAAGCTCCCCGACTGCCTTTTTGCCTGCGTTGGCGGCGGAAGCAATTCTATCGGATTGTTTTATGATTTTATCCCCGACCAGGAAGTCAAAATGGTCGGCGTCGAGGCCGGCGGCCGGTCACTGAATCTCGGCGACCATGCGGCCCGTTTTGCCGGAGGATCACCCGGCGTTTTGCACGGTACGTACACTTACGTCTTGCAGACCCAAGATGGCTTGATTTCCAATACCCATTCAGTCTCGGCGGGGCTTGATTATCCTGCCGTGGGACCCGAGCACGCGGCGCTCTACCGCCAGGGCCGTGCAGAATATACCTACGCCACCGACTCGGAAGCGTTAGAAGCGGCGCGAACTCTGGCGCGCATGGAAGGCATCATTCCGGCGCTCGAATCTTCGCACGCCGTGGCGGAAGTCATGAAACGCGCTCCCAAGGCGGATCGCGAGGCGGTCTTCATCGTGAACCTCTCGGGCCGCGGCGACAAGGACCTGGGCATTTTTCAATCCGCCGGCATCTTGTAAAGCGGAAGATATCTCAACGGGTATTTATGGACACAACGTTAACCTCGAGAATCGAAGCGAAGTTTAAGGAGCTCAGCGCCCAAAAGAGCAAAGGGTTGGTTATCTATCTGACCGCGGGCGACCCTTCCCTCGACGCCACAGCGGACTTGTTGGTAGCGCTGGAGCGCGGCGGAGCGGACATCATTGAACTCGGTATTCCCTTCTCTGATCCGCTAGCCGACGGCCCCATCATCCAGCGAGCTTCCGAACGCGCCCTACGCGCGGGAACGACTCTCCGCAAGGTAATCGAAGCGCTGCCCGGTTGGAAGAAGAGGGTTCGAGTCCCACTGGTCCTTTTCACTTATTACAACCCCATCCTGCAATACGGCTTGGAGAACTTTGCCCGTGACGCAAGCGAGGCCGGGGCGGACGGTGTTCTGGCTGTCGACCTGACACCCGAGGAGGCTGAACCGTACACGCAGGCGTTGCGAAAGAGCCATCTCGACACCGTCTTTCTGGCTTCGCCCACTTCCACCGACGCCAGGCTGGAGCGCGTTGCAGCGGTTTCTACGGGCTTTCTTTATCTTGTTTCCCGGACGGGCGTCACCGGCGAGCGCAAGGAAATCGCGGGAGCAACCCGTCCCTTGATCGAAAAGGCAAGAAAATTCACCCGGCTGCCGCTTGCGGTCGGGTTCGGTTTATCCAACCCACAACAAATCCGCGCCGTGCAGGAGCTCGCAGACGCAGCGGTGGTGGGAAGCGCAGTGGTCCGCACCATTGAGGAACGCTTCCCTGCCGAAGGAGCGGCAGCCATTGAAAGCTACGTCCGCTGGCTCAAGCAAGGAACAGGGAGTTCACCCGCATGAGCGAACTCGAAGATTGGCGAAAGCGCATTGATGCCATCGATCAGCAACTGGTGAAGCTGCTGAACGAACGCTCCCAATGCGCCATTGAAATCGGACACATTAAGAAACAGTTGAAGATGCAAACCTGGCAGCCGGACCGCGAGGCTGAAATTCTGGCCAACATCATCAAATCCAACAGCGGCCCCCTCGACCACGCCGCCGTCCGGCGCCTTTTTGAGCGAATCATCGATGAAGCCCGCTCATTGGAACGCCACGCGATGGATGCGGAAAGCTTTCAGAAGAAGGAGTAGATCACGATGGTTGTGGTCATGCAAGAAGGCGCCACCGAAGAAGAAACCCAGCACGTGATGGATAAGCTGATCAGCATGGGTTTCGATATTCACCGTTCCACGGGAGCCCGGCAGACTGTCCTGGGGGCGGTCGGAGCCAAGATTGATTTTGACACCCGCGACATTGAGCTCATCAGCGGCGTTGAGGAAGTTCTCAGGATCTCCGCCCCATATAAGCTGGCCAGCCGACACTTTCGTCCCGATGGCTCCGTCATTCAACTTGGCCGCGATGTGGCCGTAGGCGGCGATCAAGTCACTATGATGGCCGGGCCGTGCAGCGTCGAAAGCGAATCACAGATGGATACGATCGCCGCCCGCCTCCGGGAAGCAGGAGTCCGCGTTTTGCGCGGCGGCGCCTTCAAGCCCCGAACTTCACCCTATAGTTTTCAGGGCCTGGGTTATCCCGGGCTTCAAATCATGCGGCGCACTGCGGACAAATACGGCCTGCTCATCGTCTCGGAGGTCATGGACCAAACGCAAATCCCCGCGATGGCCGAGATTGTCGATGTGTTCCAGGTAGGCGCCCGGAACATGCAAAACTACAACCTGCTCAAGGAGCTAGGAAAGGTATCAAAACCTGTGCTGCTCAAGCGCGGAATTTCAGCCACCATTGAAGAATTGCTCCTTTCGGCGGAATACATCATGTCGGGCGGAAACTACAACGTGGTCCTATGCGAGCGCGGCATTCGAACCTTCGAAAACGCCACGCGAAACACCTTGGACATCTCAGCAATTCCGGTGATTAAGAAACTATCTCACCTTCCGATCGTGGTCGATCCCTCGCATGGCACAGGGAGGCGCGACAAAGTGGCTCCGATGGCGCGCGCCGCGGTGGCCGCGGGAGCTGACGGCCTGCTGATCGAGGTTCATCCCGACCCGGAAAAGGCCCTCAGCGATGGGGCCCAATCGCTTGACTTAGAACAATTCGAACAATTGATGAAGCAATTGCAGATGATCGCACCAGCGGTGGGACGCAGTCTCTGAGGTCCCAACCGCTCAAGGAAAAGATTCCTCGTGGCACCTGCCGAACCTCACTTTAAACGGATCTCCATTATTGGATTGGGCCTTATTGGAGGCTCCTGGGCCCTGGCGCTTAAGAAGCTAGGGTATCCCGCCCCACGCATCGGATACGATCGCCCGGAGGTTCTCCGGAAGGCGCTGGCAGCAGGGGCCATTGATTCCGTTGCTGATGATTTGCCTGCGGCCCTAAGCGAAGCCGACCTCGTCATTCTGGCGACTCCGGTCGGCGCTATTCTTGATCTCCTCGGGCGTCTGAAGCCACACGTCTCCGCCCGTGCTTTGGTTACAGACGTCGGGAGCACCAAACGCTTGATTTGCCAGCGGGCAAAGGAAATTCTGGGTGATCAGCCCCTGTTTTTGGGCGGGCACCCGTTGGCCGGCAAGGAGAATTCCGGATTCGACAATGCTGATCCAACGATCTTCGAGAATGTGTCCTACGCTCTAACCCCATCTCCTGCCGACCTGATGGGAGACGCGCGAGTCCAGGCATTTGTCGAGCTTGTGAAGTCGCTCGGGGCGAGACCTTGCATTACGGAGGCCTCCCAACACGACTTGGCCGCGGCCTACCTCTCTCATGTGCCGCAGCTTCTCTCCTCCGGGCTGGCCAGCATGGTCGCCGACCGCGCCTCCAGCCAAAACCTGCCTCTGGAACTGGCAGGATCAGGTTTCCGGGATGTGACGCGCCTTGCCGAAAGCCCCTACGGGCTTTGGCGGGATATTTGCCTGACCAACGTTGAAAATATCCGCGCGGGCCTCGATGTCTTAATTGATAAACTGGAAACCATTAAGTCCCATCTGAGCGATCGCGAACTCGAGCAAATTTTCCGTGAGGCCCGAACGTTACGCGACCGCCTGCGCGAACCGAAATGAACGATAGAGAGCCAACCACGGCCGGTGACCAGGCTGGCTTCCCGTTTCTGTTAGGCCGCCGCCTTCAATTCCCGATTGAGTGATTTTCTATGGCCTCGCGCACGTTAACTCCTGCCAACCAGATCACCATCCTACGCTTGGTCTTTGTCCCCATTTTCGCCATCCTGGTGATCGGGCATCATGACGCAGGGGCGTTGGTGGTGCTGACAGCCGCGGCAGCCTCTGACGTATTGGACGGTATCGTGGCAAGAACCTTTAAGCAGGTCACGCCCTTGGGTATGGCGCTTGATCCCATCGCAGACAAAGTGATGATGAGCACAGCCTTCATCACGCTCTCGTTTCGCGGAGCCCTGCCCTGGTGGCTGACCATCATGGTGCTGAGCCGCGACGCCGCGATTCTAATCCTAGCGCTGCTCATCATCCTGGTGGCCGGCTACCGCCCCTTTCGTCCTACCATCCTGGGCAAGTCTTCCACCGTTATCCAAGTCATCACGCTCTTCGCTGCGCTTTCAGTCCTTGCCCATATGCCCTGGGTCGTACCGGGAGTCCTGCGGCTTTTTGTCTTTCTTGCCGCCGCCATCACGGTAGTTTCCGGCCTTCATTACCTTGTGGTGGTCCGAAACCGCTATGCCCCCCACACCGAAGTAGAGAGTCCCCCCTCCGATTCAAAAGAGGAATAACCGCGTGTCCGGCATCAAACAAATTGCACACGCAAATCCGGCACTGCGGACTCTTGTCCTTCTTCCTCCCTCCCACACTGGCTCCAGAAATTGACGCGACTGAAAGCGGAGTATAGACTGGGAATTCAACCTGCGAGGAACGCCGTCCCAAAACTCTAGGCGCTCACTCCATCCCACGCGAGGAGCAAACTGTGGCGAGTGCATCCACCGACTATTTCAATGCAAACAAACAGGAATTTCTGGACGGACTGATCCGCCTGCTGAAGATTCCAAGCGTTAGTACCCTCCCCGAGCATCAGGCAGACGTCCGACACGCTGCGGAATTTATCGCCGATGAGCTCCGCAGCATGGGGATGCAAGGTGTCAAAGTTATCTATGGCAAAAAGGGTCAAAACCCTCTGGTTTATGCCGAGTGGACGGGCGCTCCCGGCAAGCCCACGCTGCTACTCTACGGCCATTATGACGTGCAACCTCCTGATCCGCTCGATGAGTGGAAATCCCCGCCCTTTGAGCCAACCTTGCGCGGCAGGGACCTGTTTGCGCGCGGCGCGTCTGACGACAAGGGACAAACCTATATCCTGCTGAAAGCCGTTGAATGCTACCTGAAAAGTAGCGGTCAACTTCCCATCAACATCAAGTTCCTGATTGAAGGCGAGGAGGAGGTGGGCGGGGCGCATATCGAAGAGTTCGTTCCCAAGAACCGGATGCTCCTGAAGGCGGATGCGGCCGTTGTGTGCGACACAGAGATGTTCGCCCCCGGATTGCCGACCATCACCACCGGGTTGCGCGGTCTGGTTTATACGGAAGTCGAAGCGCGCGGCGCTGCCCAGGATCTCCACTCTGGAATGTACGGCGGCGCTGCCCCAAACCCCGTGCAAGCCCTGGCGGAAATCATTACCGGGCTCAAAGGAGCCGATGGCAAAATCCGCATCCCCGGGTTCTACCGCAGGGTTCAAAAACCCAGCAAGAAGGAACTGGCCGCCTGGAAGCGCCTGCCGTTCAAAGAAAGCTCCTTTCTGAAAAAGGAAGTCGGAGCCTCCGCGCTGACAGGCGAGAAGGGATTTTCCGTGCTTGAGCGCTTGTGGGCCAGGCCCACCCTGGAGGTCCACGGCATTCGCGGCGGCTTTGTCAGCGAAGGCGCCAAGACGGTGATCCCTGCCGCTGCCACCGCCAAGATCAGCATGCGCCTTGTTCCGGCAATGCAGACTGAGGAGGTCCTCCGCCAATTTGCAGCTGCAATCAAGAAACTTACTCCGAAAGGGATTCGAACCACCGTTCGTGTCCTGAGTGGGGCGCCTGCTTCCGTGGTCTCAACCGAAAGCCACTTCGTCAGCTCGGCGGCGCAAGCAATGCAGGACGTCTTCAAGAAGAAGACGGTTTACATGCGCTCCGGCGGTTCTATTCCAATCGTCGGCATCTTCCTGGAGCATCTAAACATTCCCAGCATCATGATGGGGTTCGGCCTACCGGATGACCGCCTACACTCGCCCAATGAGAAGTTTCATTTGCCCAACTTCTATGGTGGTATTCAGGCGATGACACGCTATTTTGAACTTTTGTCCCGGTAGGCGGTCCGTCCCTTTCCAAGCGGCAAAGGAAGAGAAGAAACATCGCACCATTCGATTGATAATTCCGTCTGCGGCCGGACCCTAAGAACCGAGTCACAAACGGCTGCACTTCTGAAAAGATTGCGAGGAGCCTTCTTGCGTACACTCAATCAACATCGGCGGCGTGTATTGGTTTGTAGTTTGCTGTTGACGGCTGGAATGTTGGCCCTTCGCCCCAAGCTTCTGGGCGATGAAGGAATGTGGACCTTTGACAATCCTCCCCTCAAACAGTTGAAGCAGCGGTACGGCTTTACACCAACCGCCGCTTGGCTCAACCACGTACGTCTTTCCAGCGTGCGCTTCAATGACGGCGGATCGGGAGCCTTTGTCAGCCCGCACGGCCTTGTGCTCACGAATCACCACGTCGCCTTGATGCAGTTGCAGAAGCTCTCCAACCCGAAGCACAACTATGCCGCAGGGGTGTTTTACGCGCGTACGGAAGCGCAAGAGCTGAAGTGTCCTGACCTCGAGTTAAATATTCTGGTCTCTATGGAAAACGTGACATCCCGAGTGATGGCTGCAGTTCAACCGGGGATGACCGACGCGCAAGCGCTCAAAGCCCGGCGCGCAGAAATCGCCAAAATTACAAAAGACAGTCTCGCGGCTACCGGCCTGAGGTCCGACGTCGTGCGCCTCTACCAGGGAAGCGAGTACTGGCTCTATCGATATAGAAAATACACTGATGTCCGTCTGGTTTTCGCCCCAACGCAGCAGATCGCCTTCTTCGGCGGCAATTCGGATAACTTTACCTACCCTCGATATGATCTGGACTTTGCCCTTTTTCGTGTCTATGACCACGGCAAGCCGCTGGAAAGCAAAGACTTTCTCCACTGGGACCCGCCGGGGCCTGTAGACGGCAGTCTGGTGTTCGTTTCGGGAAATCCGGGCTTTACTGGCCGCAGTGACACGTTAGCGCAGCTCAAGCTGCTGCGCGATCAGATGTTCCCGCTCAGCGTGCAAATCCTCCAAAGCAATCTCGACGCCCTCGAGCGCTATTCGGCCCGTGGGCCGGAACAAGCGCGGCAGGCTTCCAGCCGGATTTTCTTCCTCAACAATTCGCTCAAAGCTTATACCGGCATGGAAACCGGGCTTCGTGATCCCGAGCTAATGGCAAAGAAAGAGAAACAGGAAGAAGACTTTCGCGCCCGGGTCGCCGCCAATCCCAAGTGGCGGAGCGAATACGGAAACGCCTGGGACAACATTGCAGCAGCGGAAAAAGCCCTGGCGGCTAACATTAAGCCTTACCGGTTCCGCTCCGTACGTGGGGCTTCTCTGGCGGGGGAAGCACTCACCATTGTTCAATACGTCGCACAAGTGAAAAAGCCGGATGGAACGCGACTTCCGGGCTTCCACGATGCGCAACTCCCTTCCCTGCGCTTCCAGCTCTTTTCTCCTGCGCCCGTTTACCTCCCTATGGAGCAGGCGCTGCTCGCAAACGCTCTTGTGCAATCTGAAAAAGAGTTGGGTCCTGACGATCCTTACGTACGCGCGGCGCTGGACGGCCAGACTCCCCAGGAAGCAGCGCGCAAGGCTTTCGCTGGAACAAAGGTAGGGGAGGCAGCATTCCGAAAATCACTGATCGAAGGCGGCGAGCAAGCTGTCGCGGCATCTCATGACCCTCTCATCGCCTTCGCCAGAAGAATCAACCCTCAAATCATGTCGATGATCAAGTGGTATGAAAGCAAAGTGGAGAGCGTCGAATCGCAGGGCAGCGAGGAAATCGGCAAGGCACGCTTTGCGGTTTACGGAAAGAGTACTTACCCGGACGCCACCTTCACCCTGCGCCTGGCTTACGGCACCATCAAAGGCTACCCCATGAACGGAACGGAAGCGCCTCCGCACACAACTTTCTATGGCCTCTACGACCGCGCTTACGGTTTTGGCCTGAAGCCGCCCTTCAACCTGCCTGAGCGCTGGCTCCGCTTGAAAGACCAGCTCAATCTCTCGACACCGCTGGATTTCGTAACCACCTGTGACGTGGTGGGTGGAAACTCCGGCTCCCCGGTGATCAATCGACGCGGCGCGCTTGTCGGGGTCATCTTTGACGGCAACATTGAAAGCTTGGCAGGCTATTTTGTTTACAACGAAAAGGACAACCGCTCAGTAGCGATCGCCGCCCCGGCAATCATCGAAGCTTTGCGAAAGGTTTACCACGCCGGCGCACTGGCGAATGAGCTGGAAGGCAAGACTTCGGGAGCCGGACGACGCTAGCAAAAAAGTTCACCGAATACCGGGGCTCGCTAATCCGGTAGAGCCACGGCTAGAGGCGCGTCGTCCACCACCAAGCAGAAGAACTAGTGTCAAAAGGCGGGCAAACCCCTCTTGACGGTTTTATAATTCCTGGGCACTATCGAAAGATACGGTCGGAATGGGCCTGTAGCTCAGTTGGGAGAGCACCTGGTTTGCAACCAGGGGGTCAGGGGTTCGAATCCCCTCAGGTCCACCAGCATTTCAAATAGTTTGCCGACTTCACCTCGGCGGCGAGGGTTCCATTGTGACAAGGCTTGTGACGTCTGCCCAATTTGCCCTGAGACGCCTTCCGGTGAATTGGCCCTCCCTGGACGCAAAAATATCTACCTCCTAGAGCGATTCCGGCAGGTCGTCAAAGCTGAGCGGACACGGCCCCAAAACCAATTTGCGCCCTAAGTTACGTTCATTGCGAAACTAGTTGGGGACGATTAATGCTGATTCTATGAGGGTGGTCGGAGCAGGCAGTTCTTTCAAATTGCTTTTGAATTGCGGTGGTATATAAGCTAATTTGCTCGTCAGAGGCATCGGCCTCGACAATCAAGCGATACGTCTTGTCACATCCCTTCGGGCATCGAATGGGGTGTTCATATACCCGTTTCGGGAACCAAGCGTTCATTTCGTCCCAATAAGCCGAGATGCGGTCTTGGCGATAGGCCACTGCCCCGGAGAGTATGGCCATATGGGTTTCCCTGCCTGAGTCTCCCCCGCATCTTTGAGCCTCAGGACCCCTTGGTCCGCAGGCACAAACACTATCCCCAATACCGGGCATTTTACCACCGATGGCAAGTTGAATCGAGGGATTGAATGTTCCTGCCAACGCGCAAGGAGGAGAAGACCCTCTGACTTGCTATAGCGAGTTCGGAGCAGTGTCCAGACTCATTAACGAGCGGCGAGAAGAATATGCGGTAGAAACCTGGATGGATTCACGGGTGCCCCGTAGAGGCGAACCTCGTAGTGCAAATGCGGCCCTGTGGTTCGACCGCTTATCCCTATCGCTCCGATCACCTGACGTTGCTTGACTTCTTCTCCGACCACCACAAATATCTTGCTCAAGTGTCCATAGCGGGTGGAGATTCCATCGCCGTGATCAATCAAGATACTCCGCCCGTAACCGGCATCGCGTCCAGCTTGAATCACCATGCCATCGCCGGCTGATTCAACGGCGGCACCGTATGGCGCCGCGATGTCCACGCCCGGGTGGAAGGAGGGCTCACCGCTGAAGGGGTCCATGCGGTCCCCAAACCCTGCGGTGATACGGCCATGGACGGGCCAGATTGAGGGAGTCGCCGAAGGATCGTCCAGCATGCCCGGAAACAGGTTTCGACCTAGAGAACGATGGTCCGTGTTGAAACTAACGGTTTTCAGGACATTGAACACATGGAGCGAGGTACGGTAGCTTGCGTCAGTAGTCCCATCGCCTTGGTTTTCGAGGCTCGATGGAGCAGCGGTGACTCGCAATCTGCGTGAGCTCCTAAAGCCGTAGGTAAGCGCAACCTCTGTGGCAAGCGACTGTAGCGAATTCAACTTGATGTTGGCACGGCTAATCTGCTCCTCCAGGCTCTGGTACTGCTTCTTTAGGGTCTCGCGCTCGCTTCGGACCGTGTTGTAATTCGAAACTTTCACGAGCATCCG
>JBJKQF010000075.1:0-22906 GCA_046705545.1 Terriglobia bacterium | reverse complement strand
TCCAATGCCCGATCTGCTTCATTTCGGGCTCCTTCATTCCTCGCGTGGTGACCGCCGGAGTTCCGACCCTGATGCCACTCGCAATCATGGGAGGGTTGGGATCGAAGGGAATAGCGTTCTTGTTGACGGTGATCGCCGCCCGCTCCAGACTCTTTTCCGCCTGCTTGCCCGTCACTTGCTTTGAGAAAACATCCACCAGCATTAAGTGATTGTCGGTGCCGCCGGAAACGATGCGGAAGCCCTCAGCGGACAGGGTCTTGCAAAGCTCCTGGGCGTTGGCAACGATCTGCCGCTGGTACTGCTGGAACTCCGGCTGAAGAGCCTCATGGAAGCAGACCGCTTTGGCGGCGATGACGTGCATGAGCGGGCCGCCTTGCACGCCGGGGAAGACAGTCTTGTCGAGATCCTTGGCAAATTGCGCCTTACAAAAAACGGCGCCGCCGCGCGGCCCGCGCAGAGTCTTGTGGGTGGTCGTAGTTACGAAGTCAGCGTGCGGGATGGGGCTGGGATGGAGACCGGTCGCGACCAAACCTGCAATGTGGGCCATATCGACCATGAGCAGAGAACCTGCCTTCTTGGCAATCTCTGCGAACCGCGCAAAGTTCAGGATCCGAGGATACGCGCTCGCTCCGGCCACAATCAGCTTGGGCCGGTGTTCCAGCGCCAGGCGTTCAAGCTCGTCGTAGTCGATGGTCTCCGTTTCCTTGGTGACGCCGTAGGAAACAATCTTGTACATCTTGCCGGAAAAGTTCAGCGGGTGGCCGTGGGTCAGGTGGCCGCCGTGAGCCAGGCTCATCCCGAGCAGCGTATCGCCAGGCTTGAGGACCGTCATATAAACCGATTGGTTGGCCTGGGCTCCGGAGTGCGGCTGGACGTTGCAATGCTCGGCGTTGAAGAGCTTCTTGGCGCGCTCGATCGCCAGGGACTCCGCAACGTCCACGAACTCGCAGCCGCCGTAATAACGCTTGCCGGGTAACCCCTCGGCGTACTTATTGGTCAGAACGGAGCCGAGCGCTTCCAGCACCGCCTCGCTGACGAAATTTTCAGAGGCGATCAGTTCAAGCGTTTCAGACTGCCGCTCGACCTCGTGGTGAATGGCCTGGGCGATTTCGGGGTCCGCCTCGGTAAGGCGGCGCGTGTGGGAAGACAACGTCATGATTGTTTTCTCCGAACCATATGTTTTGTTGGTTGCAGTGGTGCCCTTGGATTTGATGTGTGCGACAGTCCGCGGCCAAAAACGGGCGTTCGAACTGCTTTCTTTTGGCCTTCTTTCATTTTATAAGAGCCGGCAGACGTTGGCAATCGTCCCGGAGCTTCTGGCGAGCAAGGTGCGGCCTCCCGCTGGTTTGATCGGGATTGTGAGAATCCATTCCAAGTCTTTCCCTCAGGCTGTTCTATAATGTTCGGTTTGGGCCGGACCGGGCGGTAAGGGGTAACTCCGTAGATGAAGAAAATGACACGCCGGGAATCGATCTTGACGCTGGCATCGCTGATGGCAACGGGCGGAACTGCTGCCGAGGCTGCGGCACAGTCGGTTACAGGCCCTGCAAAGAAGCTGCCATCAACTTCGGCTTCCCAGGCGAGCGGCCCCTCGGGGGCTCAAGCGAACACGCCTTCACCGGCAGACCAAGCCTTCGCGAGCTTTGTCGACCGTTATTTTGACGGCTTTTTCCAATTTGATCCGGTGCAAGCCACGCGTGCCGGGATTCACAAGTACGATGGGGAATTGCCGGCTTACTCGAGTTCCGACGTTCAGGCGGAGATCGTCCGTGGTAAGCGTGCCTTATGGGCCATCCACAAGATATCAAGCGAGTCTCACTCTCCGGACAATCAATTTGACGCTCAGTTGCTGGAAAGCCTTATCCGAGGGAGGCATCTTGATCTCACCGACATTAGCAGATGGTCGAAAGACCCGAATTTCTACGCCGGCATCGCTAGCGAGGCATTGTTTCCGTTGGTTGAGCGGGATTTTGCTCCTCTTGACGACCGTTTGCAATCACTGATTGCCCGCGCTGAGCGCATCCCAGAGGTCTTGAAAAGCGCCCGCGCAAATGTTGCGAATCCGCCGGGGATCTCGACGCAAGTCGCCATCGAGCGCACCCAAGCTCAGATCAATTTCCTTCAGGACTTTTTGCCCCAGGTGGTGGCTGGCACAACCAGCGCGGCTCTCAAAACTCAGTTCAATACGGCCAACCAGCAAGTCCTTACGGCCTACAGTCAGTTTCTTGGCTATTTGCAGAGCGACCTCAGCGCCCGGTCCCAGGGCGAATTTGCCATCGGCGCTGAGAACTTCCGCAAGATGCTTTTGTACGACGAGATGGTGGATGCTCCTGTGGGAGACTTGCTTCGAATGGGCCACCACGAGCTGCGCCGCACGCAGTCACTCTTCAGACAAACTGCGCAGATCCTGGACAGCACAAAGCCGCCCCTGGAGATCCTGCGCAGCTTGAGCCAGGAAAATTTCAATGGAAAGCAGGCTCTCAAAGATGCGCAATCTACACTCGACACCCTTCGGCAGTTTGTCGTCACGCACGAGATTGTGACCATTCCTCCTGCGCCCATTCCCGAAGCGAAGAAGAAACCGCCTTTTGTGCGGGGATCGCAGTTTGCCTCCTTGGACACTCCGGGCGCGCTCGAACAGCACTCGATTCAGTCCTTCTTCTATCTGTCTTTTACTGCCTCAGGCTTGAAGCAAGCGCCGCAGCAATCGCAGCAGCTCCAGTTCCCGCAACAACAATCCCAATCTCAGCAACCACCGCAATCCCTTGAGTCTTTTGACCCATATGCCGTGCGCCTTGCCGCAATCGATCAGGTCTATCCGGGCCGTTATGCCCAATTTCTTTATTTGAAAGACGCGGCTTCGAAGGCGCGCAAGCTGGAACCATCGCTGAGTACCGTCAGGAATAACAGTGAAGGCTGGGGACAGTACTGTGAAGAGATGATGCTGGAACAAGGCTACGGCGAGGGTGATCCTAAGCTCTTGCTCACGCAGCTTCAGGCCTCACTCGTCCAGTTGTGCCGTTTAATCGTGTCAATCCGGATGCACACGGAAGGCATGACGATTGCGGGGGCGGCCGGCTTCTTCCAGAACGAAGCCTACCTGGACCCTGCAAACGCGCAACGGGAAGCGGTTCATAGTGCTTTGGACCCGGGTTGCCTTGCCGGCGCGTTGGGAAAGCTTGCGATCATGAAGCTGCGCGGAGACGACCAGCAGAAGTTAGGGGAAAAATTCAGCCTGCGTGATTTTCACGATCGCTTTCTAAGCTTCGGCATGGCGCCGGTCAAGATGATCCGTGAACAGATGCTGGAAGATAACAGCCCGGTTCTCTAGCCGCTTGCTGCAAATCCTTCCGGCGGTGCCGCTTTGATGGAGACCCGCAGGGATGCAGTGACTTAAAGCCTGCCGGTGATTGGATTATCCAGGCCGTAATTGCCCTCGACCCGGCTGACCGTTCCAATTCTCACGCTGCTGAACCAAGGGAAGGGAAAAGGAAGCTTCATGGCGGAAAAGGCATTGTGTTTTAGACAAGGGCGTCAACGGCTTTGCCGGAGGGGTTTCCGAACTCTTCGGATTGTCCTCCTATGCGTCCTGCCTCTGCTTTTTCTGACGGTTTCAAGTGCCACGCTTTATGGGGCTGCCCAAGTCCACCGGGAGGTTCAGGCAGCGGTTTCTCAGCCGCTCGCCCTCTCCTATCAGTTGGACCTTGTTCGTCCTACGACTCACCTGATGGAGGTGGAAATCACTGTAAGGCAGTTGAGCGGCTCCTCGCTGGATTTTGCCATGCCGGCTTGGGCGCCGGGCCGGTATGCCATCTATGACTTTGCCAAGAACGTGCAGAACTTTAGCGTAGAGGGCTCGAACGGTCAGAACCTCTCCTGGTCGCAACCGGACAAGCAAACCTGGCAAGTGGACACGAGCCACTGCGGCGGTACCGTGCGGGTTCGCTACAAGGTCTTTGGGAACGATCTGAGCGGGTCATTTTCGCAATTTGACACTTCCCACGCGAACATCAACGGGGCGTCGGTCTTCATGTATCTGGGCGGCCATAAGCCGAACCCCCTGAGCCTTACCATTCACCCGCCCCCGGGGTGGAAAATTATCAGCGGATTTTCCTTGTCGGTCACTCAGAATACTTTCCAGGTTCCCAGCTACGACATTCTCGTTGATACGCCTCTCGAGATTTCACCCCACTGCCTTGTGGACGAATTTAAAGAAGGCGGGAAGACCTTTCGTGTTGCGGTTCACAGTTTTGACCCGGACGACAAGGACATTTCCGGTTTGGTCGACGGGCTGAAGAAGATCGTGCACGCTGAAATGGCAATGATGCCGGCCCCGGACTTCAACCACTATACCTTCATTATCCATTTTGCCCCCGATATCAAAATGGGCGACGGAATGGAGCATTTAAACTCGACGGAAATCATCGTTCGCGGAAGCCTCTCGGGCGGGGCGCTCAACGAGGCTCTGGAAATCGCTTCTCACGAGTTCTTCCACCTATGGAACGTCAAGCGCTTGAGACCTGCGGGGCTTGGACCCTTTGACTACAGCAAGGAGGTCTATACAAAGTCCTTGTGGTTTGTCGAAGGCGTGACGACTTACTACTCTTACCTGAACTTGCTGCGCGCGGGACTCTGGACACGCGCCGACTTTCTGAAGCACATGGCGAGCGAAATCGAGGTCCTGCGGTTTGAGCCGGGTCACAAACTAATGTCAGCGGAAAGCTCCAGCTTCCACGCCTGGTTTTATGACCGATCTCCCCAGATGCAGGAAACGAATTTTGCCAACACAACGATCTCTTATTACGACAAAGGGGCTGTCCTCGGCATGCTGTTGGACCTTGCGATTCGGGAGCGAACGGGAGGTAAGGAATCTCTCGACGACGTGCTCCGCCTTATGTACCGGAAATTCTATGAGAGTCCGCCGGCCACCTATTACCTGCGCGGGCGAGGATACCGGGGAAAGGATATCCTGGACGCTGTCAACCAGGTTTCAGGCAGCGATTTCACGTCTTTCTTTGAACAATACGTTGCCGGGACCGCGCCTCTTCCTTACGAAGCAATTCTTTCGAAGGCGGGGATGGCGCTGCACGTGGGGACCTCGCCGGGAGCGCCTCCGAGCCTTGGCGTGCTGATCCAGACGGTGGATACGGGAGTGAAAATTGTCGACGTGCTGCCTGGAGGGCCCGCGGATCGGGCGGGATTAAGCCGCGATGACATTCTGATTTCCGTGGATGACCAATCGCTTGCCACGGAAAGCCTTTCCAACCGGTTGAGCATCTATCCCGTTGGCGCCAGCGTTCCTTTCCAGGTCCAGCGCCATCTAGAGCGGAAGATCATCTTCGCCAAGCTTGGTCCTCCGATTCCCGATCAATACTCGCTCGAGGATTCACCCCATGCTGCAGCCGAAGAGGTTGAGATTCGACGGGGCTGGCTGGGAGAAGAGTAGTGGTGCATGTCGAAGCGCTCCGGGGACCCTTGCCGGTTGCTACGAAGGTGATTTCCTCCGCTGGACCAAGTAGATAATCACGCCGATCAGAATTCCGACCAGGACGCACACCAGAACGATTTCATCCACCTTTCTCAGGTGTTGCTGGACAAGCTGCCAACTGTTCCCGAACATGAAACCCACATAGGTGATGGCGATCGCCCACGCCGTGGCGCCGGTGAAATTGAAAAAGAGGAACCGGGGATAGGGCATCTCAAAAAGCCCCGCAAGAATTCCTGCGAACATCCGCAGGCCAGCGATGAACCGGCCGGAAAAAACGGCCCACTGCCCATACTTCAAGAAGAAAGCCTTCGAACGATCAAAAGACCTTGCCACCAGGGAAAACTTCCGGATGATGCCCTCAACAAACGGCCGTCCTCCGTAGCGCCCCACGAGAAAGCCGAGGCTATCGCCGCAGGTCGCTCCGGCAATGGCCACAAGTATGACCGGAATTAAATCCATCTTTTCATGGAAGGCAAGAAATCCAGCAAAGAGGAGAACGGTTTCACCGGGAAGGGGAATCCCGGCGTTTTCCAGCATGACTCCGAAAAAAATGACCCAATAGCCGTACTTTGAAAAGAAGTCCGCCAGGGTTTGGAAAACGTGGTGAGTCACAATCGTGTGAAGTGAATACCCTTTCCGGATGGGACAGAACTGAACATCAATCATAGCCCATCGGTCCGTCCCGGTCACTTGGTATTCAGACGTTCTGGGCCTTGCCCGTTCGCTCCTCAGCGCCCCCACCCATGTTAAACTAACTAAAGCGTGCGCGAACCGATACTTGAGAAGCTGGATAAAAGACCGATGGTTGCCGACGGGGCGATGGGAACCATGCTCTATGCCAAGGGCATCTCTCTGGCCCGGTCTTTTGATGAACTGAACCTAACTTCTCCCCAACTCGTTAAAGAAGTCCACTTGGGATATGCCAAGGCAGGCGCCGAACTCCTTGAAACGAATACCTTCGGGGCAAATCGTTTCCGCTTGGCAAAGTACGATTTGCAAGGCAAGGTCCGCGAGATCAACCTGACTGGGGCTCGCCTGGCCCGGGAGAGCGCCGGAGAAGACCTCTACGTTGCCGGCTCCGTGGGCCCTCTTGGCCTGCGTCTGGAGCCGCTTGGCGCCACGTCTCTGGCTGAAGCCCGCCAAGCCTTTCGTGAGCAGATTGAGGCGCTCGTGGAAGGCGGGGTGGACTTAATCATGATTGAGACCATGATGGACTTTGAAGAGGCGCATCAAGCCCTGCTGGCAGTTCGGGACGCCGGCCCGTTGCCCGCGGTTGTCCAGATGACGGTTCAGGAGGACGGGAACACTCCTTCCGGGGTAAGTTCTGAGGACTTTGCGCGGAGACTTGACGCCTGGGGAGCGGATTTGATCGGAGTTAATTGCGGCGTCGGACCCGCCACCGCCCTGGAAACGCTTGAAAAGATTGCCGCGGTGACTTCCAAAAAGCTTTCCGTGCAGCCGAACGCCGGCTTGCCGCAGTCCATTGGAGGACGCAGCCTCTATCTCTGTTCGCCGGAGTATATGGCGGAGTTCGCGCCGCGCTTCATCCAGGCTGGCGCCAGGATTATTGGGGGCTGCTGCGGAACCACCCCGCAGCATATCAGAACGATTAAGGCCGCCGTGAAATCGCTTCGACCGCAAGCGGCACGGGTGGCCGTTGAATCTTCGCTTCCGTCTTCTCAACCGGTTGAACCTCTCCCGGTGGAGCAGCGCTCGCAGCTTGCTGGGAAGCTGGCGCGCGGTGAGTTCCCGGTGATCGTGGAAATTGTTCCTCCCAAGGGTTGCGATCCCACGCGCGAGGTGGAAGGCGCCCAATACTTGCGAAGCCACGGTATTGACGCCGTCAACATACCGGACGGCTCGGGAGCGACGGCCCGCATGAGCGCCCAAACGCTGGCGGTTCTGATCCAGCAGAGAACGGGCCTGGAAGTGTTGCTGCATTTCAGTTGCCGGGGCCGCAACGTATCGAGCATCCAATCCGACCTCCTGGGAGCCTATGCCTTGGGGCTCAGAAATATTTGGGCGGTCACCGGCGATGCGCCGCAATTTGTGGTTCTCCCCGCAGCCACCGCCGTTTTTGACGTAGACTCCGTCGGGCTGGTGAATGCTCTGAACAACCTCAATCGGGGGCTGGACGCCGTCGGCAATCCGCTGGGTTCGCAAACAGGCTTTCTGGTCGGTGTGGGATTGAATCCCCATGCCGTGAATCTGGATGAAGAACTTCGCCGCTTTGAGTATAAAATCAAAGGAGGAGCGAACTTTGGCGTGATCCGGCCGGTCTTTGATGTAGCGTACCTGGCCAAGTTCCTCCAGCGGGTTGAAGAGCTTGACGCGCCGCGGATTCCGTTGCTGGCGGGGATTCACCCGCTGACAAGCTACCGCAGCGCTGAATTCTTGAACAATGAGGTGCCGGGGATTTCCGTTCCGCCGGAAATTCTTGCGCGGATGCGCAAGGTTGACACCGGCGACCGGGCCCGCGCGGAAGGACTCAAGATCGCCCAGGAGACTCTTCGGGAGGTTCAGGGCCTTGTCCAAGGCGCGCAAATCGTGGCTCCATTCTCCCGTTACACCATGGCGGTAGAAGTGGCCGAGGCGCTTGGAGCTCGGTCGCAAAAAAAGACTAGGGATGAGAGCGGCCAAAGCCCGGTTCTTCGGCAAGCGAATATTCCCTAAAGGTCCATCCGTTACTGAGGTCGAAAACGCAGCGATGACTCAAGCTTCTAAATCCCATAAGGCCGAGCCCTTTGAGAAGAACCTGGAGCGTCTGGACGCCATTGTGCGCCAGCTTGAAGACGCTGACCTGCCCCTCGAAAAATCCCTGCACTTGTACGAAGAGGGCATGAAGCTTTCGGAGCTTTGCCAGCGGCAGTTGCAAGAAGCCGAAGGACGTGTTCAAATCCTAATGAAGAGGGCAGGGGGGAAAATCGCGGCCGAACCGTTCGACCGCGAAGAAGAGGAGTCGGAACTTTCTTGAGCGCTCCAGTTACCCCCATCCAGTTTGTCGAGGAAGAGCGCAAGCTGATCGATCAGGAACTCGATCGCTTGCTGCCTCCAGCCGCCACATATCCGGAATCGATTCATGAGGCTATGCGCCACTCGGTCTTTGCAGGGGGCAAGCGTCTGCGTCCGATTCTTTGCGTGGAAGCTGGCCGCTTGCTGGGCAACGAAGACGCGGCTTTGCTTCGGGTGGGATCGGCGCTGGAGATGATTCACACATATTCTCTGATTCATGACGATCTGCCAGCGCTCGACAATGACGACCTGCGGCGGGGCAAGCCGACCTGCCATCGCGCCTTCGGCGAGGCCACCGCAATCCTGGCGGGCGACGCTCTGCTCACGCTGGCGTTTGAGACTCTCGCCGAACCCGGCTTGTGCGACCCGTCGTGCCAGGTCCGGCTGATTCATGAACTGGCGCGCGCCGTTGGAACACGTCACGGGATGGTGGCCGGCCAGGTGGTGGACATGGAAGCCGACAGCCAAAGCGTCGACGCCACGACCCTGGAGTTTATTCATTCCTCTAAGACGGGCGCTTTTCTTTGCGCCGCGGTGCGTTGCGGAGGACTCTTTGCCGGAGCGAAGGAAACGGACCTCATCCGTCTTACGACCTATGGGCGTAAAATCGGACTGGCGTTCCAAATTGCCGATGACTTGCTCGACGTTTTGGGTTCTAAAGCCTCGCTCGGGAAAACCCCCGGCAAGGACACCCACCTGCACAAGGCAACCTACCCGGCGCTCCACGGGATTGAGGAGTCCCGGCGAATCGCTGCGCGCCTTGTTCAAGAGGCTTGTGAGAGTTTGGAACCTTATGGGGAGCGATCTCAGCGTTTGCAAGCGATCGCCCACTTTCTTATTGAGAGGACTGCCTGATGGAATACAGGTATCTCCCAAAAATTGATTCGCCCGCCGACCTGAAGAAGGTGCCTCGCGAGGACCTGCCCAAGGTTGCGGAAGAGCTGCGCAATTATCTGATTTCCGTGGTGGCCAAAGTGGGCGGTCACTTGGCTTCCAGTTTGGGCGCCGTCGAACTGACCCTCGCCCTGCATTACGTTTTTGACGCCCCGCGCGACAAAATCGTCTGGGACGTCGGGCACCAGGCTTACGGCCATAAGGTTCTCACGGGACGCCGCGACCGCCTGCCCACGGTTCGCCAGTATGGCGGCATCTCGGGCTTTCCCGTGCGCGATGAAAGCCCCTATGACACCTGTTACGTGGCGCACGCGGGCACGGCCATTTCCGGAGCGTTGGGCATGGCGGTGGCGCGGGACCTGAAAGGTGAAGACTACTCCGTGATCGCGGTAGTTGGGGACGCCGGACTGACGGTGGGACTGGAGCTGGAAGGCGTCAACAACCTGGGAACCTTGCAAAGAAAAGTGCTGGTGGTCTTGAATGACAACGAGATGTCCATCTCGCCGAACGTCGGAGCCATCGCCGGTTATTTAAACCGTGTGGTTCACGGCCAGGCTTACCATCGCATTACCCAGGAAGCCGAAAAGATGATCTTGACGGTTCCGCGCCTGGGGCCGCGGCTCCTGAAGCTCTCTAAGGATCTGGTTGAGTCCGCCAAGACGGCTTTGATTCCGGGCTTGGTGTTTGAAGAGCTGGGTTTTGATTATGTGGGGCCTGTGAACGGCCACAGCATCGAGGAACTGCTGGCCGCCCTGGATAAGGTCAAGGACAGCCCCAAGCCGACTTTGCTGCATGTGGTCACCCAGAAGGGGAAGGGCTATCCGCACGCTGAAAAGCTGCCGGTCAAGTACCACGGCGTCACTCAGTTTGACGTGGCCACGGGAGCCTTCCGCAAGGCCCCGGCCAAGGCGCCTTCCTATACATCGATCTTTGGCCAGACGATGTGCGAGCTGGCGGAAAAGGACCCGCGAGTCGTGGCGATTACGGCCGCGATGTCTGAGGGTACCGGGCTGGTGGAATTCTCCAAGCGCTTTCCGGAGCGCTTCTTTGACGTGGGAATTGCCGAACAGCACGCCGTGACGTTTGCCTGCGGCTTGGCTTGCGAAGGGATGCGGCCGGTGGCGGCCATCTATTCCACGTTCCTTCAGCGCGCCTACGACCAGGTGATGCACGACGCCTGCCTAATGAAGCTTCCGGTGGTTTTTGCTCTCGACCGGGCGGGCATTGTGGGGGCTGATGGTCCCACCCACAATGGGCTTTATGATCTGGCCTACCTTTCGGCGCTTCCCGGGATCGTGGTGATGGCTCCTAAGGATGAAAATGAACTTCGTCACATGCTGGCCACATCTCTCGAACTACCCGGTCCTGCAGCCGTGCGCTATCCTCGCGGCAATGGTTTTGGGGTTGTGCTCGACCCTGTGTTCAAGCACCTGGAAATTGGCAAGGCTGAAATTTTGCGCGACGGAAGCGACATTGCCATCCTGGCGCTCGGCAGCATGGTTTACCCGGCTCTCGAAGCGGCCCAACGGCTGGAGACCAGCGGCATTCATGCAACGGTGATTAACGCCCGGTTTATGAAGCCGCTCGACGAGGAGCTGATTTGCTGCCTGGGAGCGGAAAAACAACTATTGGTGACGGCGGAAGAGGGAACGGAATGCGGCGGGTTCGGATCTGCGGTGGCTGCGCTGCTGCATGACCGGCGGATTCCCGCCAACCTGCTGCGGATAGCGGTACCCGACCGGATTATCCCCCACGGTGCGCCCAACCTGTTGCACGCCAAGTTCGGGTTGGACGCCGACGGGATTGTGGAGCGGATCCAGAGTTTTGTGGGGCAGCGGTCGACCCTGCGGGGAATCAGCCGCTAACTGCCGCGCCCGCAAGGGCGGCGAGCCGCACTCGAAGATCAATCAGGAGCAGATGTCCGCCGATGACGTGGGCGTCCTCAACGAGTTGCATGTTGTCGGACGGCATCACGACCGGGCAATCCAGCAAAGCTTTCATCTTTCCCCCACCGCACCCCGTGAAACCTACCGTTGTGGCGCCCGCCTTACGGGCCAGCTCCAGCGCCCGCAGTACATTGGGCGAGTTGCCGCTGCCGCTAATGCCAAACGCTACGTCACCCGGCTGGACGAAGTTCTCCAGTTGCGATGCGAAGGCAACTTCGTAGCTGGCGTCATTGGACCATGCCGTCAGCAGCGGGATGCAGTCGTTCAGCGCCAGAACTTTCAGGCGTTTCAGCTTCAACAGTTCCGGGGGGCCCGGGATATGCGTCGCCTTGCCTAAATCCGCGGCCATATGGGAGGCCAGGGCTGCGCTTCCGCCGTTTCCAAAAGTAAAGATCGTGTGGTCCGACTCATATGCGGACATCAGAATGTCTACGGCGCGCGCAATCTGCTGCAACGGCATGTCGTCAATCACGTTCTTCAGTTTCCCCAGGTATTGGCTATAAATCTCCACAGCTTCGCTCAAATTTCCTCCTTGTGACGATTCGCTCGAACCCTTATTTTAGCGCGTTTTCCGGCTCGCAGGCGCGTGAATTCCATATCGCCGCCAGGGAAGACGGCCTCCGACTTCGATGTACCGTTGAATCATTTTTTGAGGGAAGTGACAAGCTTCTCTCGGTGCCGAAGGCCTGAATCGCTCTCCTGTGACAACCAGCAGGGGACCGCCTAGGCGGCCTGGCCCAACTTGCCGTCGCGGAAGGCTTGCAAGTAGTTGGCGCAGTACTCGTCGCGGGAGAGCAGGGCTTCCGCCGCCCGGACGTTCATCATCAACTGCGCATCACAAGGGTTGACAATAGCGGCATCCAGACCTTGCGCCATCAGCAGAACGATGAGGACGTCATTGAGCAGTTTGCGTGAAGGAAGCCCGAATGAAACATTGCTGATTCCGGCACTCGCATGCACGCCCGGATATTTGGCCGTGATCTGCCTGGTGGCTTCCACCAAGGCCTTACCCTGCTCGGAATCGGTGCTGACAGGAAGCACGCAAGGATCCACGTAAAGGTCATCCAGGGAGAACCCCTCTGAGGTGAGACGGTCAATCAAGTGGCTCGCGGTCGCTACCCGATCTTCAATTCCATGGGGAGGTCCCGCTTCGCTCAGGCAGAGCGTGATGACTTTGGGCCGGAATTCCTTCAGCACCGGAAGCAATGCCTGAATTCGCGCTGGCTCATCGGTGATGGAGTTGATCATAGCCCGCTGCTTGCAGAGCGGGAGGGCCTGGCTTAGCGCCGCGGGGTCCGCGCTGTCCAGACAGATCGGGACAGGGACCGTTTCTTGAACAATGTTGACGAGCCAGGGCAAGACCTCGGCTTCCTGACCGGGCAAGCCGCCGTTCACGTCTAGCATGTCCGCGCCGGCCTCGACTTGCTTCCGGGCGATGTCCCGGAAGAATTCCACATCACGGTTCTGTGCGGCCTCTCCCACCTTCTTGCGTGTGCAATTAATCAACTCTCCGATAATGAGCATGACAATTAGCTTCCTCCTTTTCCGCTTTTCGTTGCAGGCCCGAGATCGATCCTTTTGGATAAATTGTCCAACCCCGCCATGCGATTGGCCAGGGCGTTGGTGCCGTCCAGGCGCCAGTCCCGTGGAGGGATAAGCGTGTGCGAGAACTTTCGCGGGTCGTCACCCATGGCCAAGGCGCCCTGATAGACGACGTTCCAAATGCAGGGCAGTTCAGGGCGAGCTTCGCAGGAGCCGTCGATTCTGGAGCCCCCGCAAGGACCGTTGCGCAACTCCTTATAGCACCACCGCATCGAGCAGCCGGCATAGTCAAGGTGGTCCTGGAGGCAATCGCCACAGCTCTTGCAGCCCAAAGTGGCCTTGCGATACAGCGTGGAAGGCTCCAATAAATGGCACCACAGCCCCTGACGCCAGGAATTGTTCGGGCTGGCCGCCAACTGTTCCTTCAACCGGGCGCCGAAAAAGCGCCCGCCCCATGACCCTTCTGCGATCAGGTGCCGGTGAACGAAGCTCGAAAGCTTCTGTGCGAATTTAGCGTGGGGTTTCTTTCGGGCTGCCAAGTAATTGCCCTGGCCGTCGCTCAAGCCGTTTGGGTCAGCGGGCAACAGGTAAAACTCGTCGGCGATGGGGAAGACCAGCTCATCCATTCTGGCCTTCCAGCCGCTTCCGATTGCCTCCGCGCGCTCGGCAATGGTCATAAAATCACGGTGGGTGAGACCAAAACCGCCAATGTGCGCTCCCGCAAATCCCAGGTCCTTTACCGCCGCAACCATCAGAGCGGCGCGCTCCAAGCGCTGGGGCTTTTTCTCGGTTTCAAGCCTCCGGATGAGTTCATCCGGCACCACGCAACCGGCCACTTCCCCGGCTTGCATCATCTTTGCAATTTTGGCCGTCGGGACATAAACATTGGCCAGAATAGGGATGTTCCCAAGGCCCTCGCGGGACATGAACTGTTTCAGCTCGTAAAGCTTGCGAAGATTGAAACCCAACTGCGTAATAATAAACTGCGCCCCTACGGAAGCTTTCAACTGGAGCTTATAGAACTGCATCATTTGGTCCGGCTCGCGAACCTTGTACGGATTGACCACCGCGCCTCCGAAGAAGTCAAAAGGCGTGGTGTGCGCCGTCCGGGGTCCCAGGCTGTACTCGATGCCTTGCTTCATGGCTTTTAAGAGCCAGAGAATCAGGACGGAGTCGAGATCGTAAACCGGCTTGGAACGCCCGCCAAAACCCTCTTTTTGGGCGTCCCCCGTCAGCGCCAGGATATTCTCCACGCCCATGCGGGCTAGAGTGTGCAGGCGCGCTTCGAGCGATGAACGGTTTCCGTCTTTGCCCGCCAGATGGGCGATCGGGGTGAGGCCGTGTTCCAGGATGAACGAAACGAAGGCTTCGGGCGGGAGTGCGGGGTTCCCACCCGGCAGGTCCGTCACGCTGATCACTTTTATGCCTTCGGGCTGCGATGCGGCTTCTTTGACAAAGGTCTCCGCCTCGGCCACATCGTGGTCACGGCCCAGTACCAGCTCGGCAGTGCAGAAGAACTGCCCGTTCTCGAGGGCTTGTCTTAAGTGGTTCAGAGGCTTTGCTTGTTCCGTCATCGAGCCTTCTTTCTTAGCCGTAAGAACGCGGCTCACGCTCGCCGTGCAAGGAGAGGGTCGCCTTATAGCACTTAACCAGGCGGCGGCCGATGAGCACCGCGAGTTGCTTGAAAAAGATCATACCGCTTGCCGGGTCCTGTTGCAGGATAAGCTCCAACTTGGGGTTCGAGATCTTGAATACTTTGACGGGCGCCAGGCATTCTGCGGTGGCTGTGTAGGAATTGTCCTCCATGAGACTCGACCAGCCGATGATGTCTCCCGAGTCGCTGGCGACGTGAGCCAGGAGGTTTTGGGGGCCCACGCTGATGCGGACCCTTCCCTCCACCAGCACGTAACAGTGCTGGGCCGAATCGCCCTGATGAAATATAAAGCTCCCTTGCGCGTACGTTTCCTCGGTGACGGTTTCGAGAATCTTCTTTCGAGTTTCCTCGCTCATTCCCTGGAAAAGGTAAGCGTTGTCAAGGTACATGGCTGGCTCCAAACTCAGAACAATCCCATGACTTTCCCGGTTTTGACATCCACGTCCACCCGCCGAAATCCCGGGTCGGATGAGGTTCCGGGCATTAGGCTGATGGTGCCCGCGCAGGGGCACAGGAACTTGGCGCCGGAATACACCAGGACGTCGCGGATCGGCAGAACCCATCCCTCCGGAACACCCTTCAGCGCAGGATCGTGGCTTAAGCTGAGGTGGGTCTTGACCATCATCGTGGCGTAATCTGCGTACTTGGGGTCAGACTCGAGCATCTTCGACTTCGCCTCGGCTTCCGGCGTCCATGCTACACCGTCGGCGCCGTAAACAACCTTGGCGATCAATTCCACGCGGTCCCGCAGTTTCATTTCCAGCGGATACAAGAATTGGAAGTCCACCTTCTCCTTGCAGGCGTCGATCACAGCGTCGGCAAGCTCCAAAGCCCCCTCGCCGCCCTTTGCCCAGTGCTCGGCCGATGCGCAGCGGGCGCCCACTGCCTCCACCGCCCGGCGTACCAGGGCAATCTCTTCCTTGGTGTCGGTGTGAAAGCAGTTGATGCAGACGACGGGGTTGATTCCCGAGCGGCGGATGATGCTGAGATGGTGAAGGAGATTGGGCAGGCCTTGCTCGAGGAGCTTCAGGTTTTCCTTGGTGTACTCTTCCGCCAGAGGCAGCCCAGCCACGACCTTGGGGCCTCCTCCGTGCATCTTGAGCGCGCGGATGGTGGTGGTCAGGACGGAGACGTTAGGCTTCAAGCCGCTGTAACGGCACTTGACGTTCCAGAACTTTTCAAAACCAATGTCTGCGGCAAAGCCGCTTTCCGTCACGTGATAATCGAACATCTTGAGTCCCAGCCGGTCGCCGATGATCGAGGACTGGCCGACCGCGATGTTGGCGAAGGGACCGGCGTGGACCATGCAAGGCTGATATTCCGCCGTTGCGCAGAGCGTGGGGTTAATCGTGTTCCGCATCCAGGCGGTCATCGCTCCCGCGACCTGCAAATCAGCCGTGGTCACTGGATTGCCTTGCTTGTCAAAGGCGACGGTGATTTCCGCCAGACGCTTGCGTAGGTCGGCGAGGTCCACGACGATGGAGAGGATCGCCATCAACTCGGAGCTGACCGTGATGGCGAACTTGGAGCTCATCATGAAGCCATCCCGCTTGCCGCCGATTCCAATGATGATGTCGCGCAGCGACTGCGCGCAGAAATCCAAAACCCAGCCCATTTCCACCCGCGTAGGGTCAATATCCAGGCGCCGGGAATGGCTGTGCTTTTCCAGTTGCTGGTCGGTGTAATTCCGCTCGTGCTGCATCCGGGCGGTGAGCGCCGTCATGGCCAGGTTGTGGGCGTTTCCGATGTCGTTGATGTCGCCCGTAAGGCCCAGGGAGAATTCCGTCATGGGGATCAGCAGGGCGTTTCCACCGCCCGCCGCAGTCCCTTTCACGTTCATGGTGGGCCCGCCGGAGGGCTGACGCAGGCATCCCCCCACATTCATGCCGCGCTTGCCTAATCCCTCGATCAGTCCCAGAGAAGTGGTGCTCTTTCCTTCGCCCAGCGGAGTTGGTGTGACTGCCGTGACCTCAATGTACTTCCCATCCGGCCGGCCTTTCAGGCGATTCATAATCTTGAGGAAGTCCAGCTTCGCCAACCTCCCCATGGGGATGACTTCGTCCTCTTGGAGTCCCAGCTTCTCCTGCCACTGCCTGGGGCTGGGCATGTTTTGCTCCGCTGCTTCTGCGATCTGCCAATCTTTCATTTTGCTCGCGTCGTACGCCATTAAGGGCCCTCCCGCCTATCGGTACACCCGGTGTTTTAGGTTCTTAGCGATGAATCCCGAGGTCGTTACCAGTTCCGGAAAGAGAAAATCCGGGCCGGCGCTCCTATAGCCGGAATTCACCACCGCCCCCAAAGATTATCACCTGCCGGGGCTTTCCGGCGGAGGAAGACAAGAACCTCGTTAGTCTGCCTTTTCCTCGAATACCAGCTTCATGGGTGGACCAAGCTGCTGTTGGGTGCCAGCCCGCCCAAGCCAGGATAGCCAGCTTCGGAAGTAGACGGACATCCAGCCAAAGGACTTAACTCAGCCTGAACCCCCGGCGAAAGCGCCGAACCTCGTTCGCATCCGTTCCGCCATCCTATAGTTAAAACCTAGGGTAGGGGGACGTTAACCGCAGTGACGTACGTCACATTCTCCTTTTAAGGAATGTACAAAGCAGTTGCATCAAATAAGTTGGTGCAGACTATCCCGTAAATCCCCAAGGTCTCGTCCTCCTAAAGCGTTGGCGGCCGACCGGTTCACACAACCCTGCACCCGGGCCGAATTGATTTTTTTGGCTGGTCGCGGTTAGAATGAAGGCACATTTAATGGGACTCCGCAGGTTTTGAAAGGAGTGCTGGGGCTTGATAAAAAGGCAATGGAAGAAAGTTATGGCAGTGGGAGGACTACTTTCCCTGTTTACGGTTGGGATGTTTGCCTCTCAAACGACGCACCAAATAAGAGGCAACTTTTCCGCAACGCAGCAGAGGATTCTCCAATACGTGCGCGAAAGGTTTGGCATCCCTGCGGGGACCAAACTGACGATTTCGCCTTTCGAGGATTCCGAATTCCACGATTTCTACCGGACTACCATCTACGTTGATAACGGAAAGAAAAAGAACAAGCAGGTTGCTTTTGTCACCAAAGACGGCCATTACATGGTGATTGGGAATATCTATGCCTTGGCGATGGATCCCCGAAAGCAGGTGGAGCACTCAATTTCCCTGAAGGACCAGCCCTCGGTAGGCCCTGCGAATGCGCCGGTGACGATTGTGGAGTACGCGGATCTGGAATGCCCGATGTGCGCGCGCATGCAGGCGTTCCTGGAGACCAAAGTGATTCCCAAATATGGGAACAAGGTAAGGATCGTGTTCAAGGAGTTTCCGCTCGTTTCCATTCATGACTGGGCATTGACGGGAGCGATTGCCAACGAGTGCGCTTATGAGATTGATCCTTCGGCCTTTTTCCATTATCGTTCCGTCATTTACAAGAACCAGGACTTGATCAATGGCGCCAACGCGCGGACCTTGCTTCTGGATTTTGGCCAGCGGGTGGGAATAAACCGTTTGAAACTGGCTACCTGCATTGATTCCAAGCAATCACTTCCGCGGGTTGAGGCAGATGCGCAGGAAGGGCAGCAATTGGGGATTGCCAGCACTCCGACGCTCTTTGTCAATGGCCGGCCAGTCGTGGGACTGCCTTCGCCGGAGCGATTCTATAAGATCATTGATGACGCGTTGCGCGCCGCAAAATAACGGAACCGTCCGCGCCCGTGGCGGAACGCCCGGTCTTTACTTAAAAGCTAAGTGCTCAGCCCCTGGCTGCCGAGGAGGGCCGCGTAAGCCTCCCCGTCCGCCGCAGTCGGTGGAGGAATATTTGCAGGATTGAGAAGTATACGAAGCACACGGCCCCTCCGAACACCAGGGCGTAGCGAGTGCCTAACGCCTGAGCTACAGCCCCTGCCTGCAAGCTCCCAAAGGGCAATAGCCCCGTCATGGCCACATAGTACATGCCCATGATCCGCCCGCGTAATTCCGGCGGCGTGGTGACTTGCAAGGTCATGTTGGTCAGCGTCAAGGTTCCCACGATGGTCGCGCCCATCACAACCAGCAGGAAAAAAGCCCGCCAGAAGGTATGTGACCCCGCGAGCAGGACTAAGGACAATGAAAAGAGCCCGGCGCTAGTCAGGATGGCCCTCCCACGGTGCTCAATATTTCCTTTGGCCGCAATGGCCAGCGCGGCAGTCACTGCGCCGGCGCCTGCCCCGCCCATCAGGTAGCCAAGGCCGGAAGCGCCGACTCCGAGCATATTGCGGGCGATCACCGGCATGAGAACGATGAACGGCAGGCCGAAGAGGCTGAGAAAGGCCGGCACCGTGAGCAGAACAATGAGCAGACGGTGTTCGTTAACGTAGCGAACGCCATCGAACACCGTCTTCCAGAACTTGGGGCTGAGGTCCTTTTGCCGTGCCGGAATCGTAATCATCAGCAAGGCAATGATCAAGGCAAGGTAGCTAACCGTGTTTAAGTAGAAGCACGCGGCGGTGCCCAACGCGCCGAGCACCAAACCCGCCACTGTGGGCCCGATTGCTCGCGACATGTTGAATTGGGCGGAATTCAGTGCGATGGCGTTCAGGAGATCCTTTGGCGGGATCAGGTCCGGAATTAGCGCCTGATAGGCGGGGTAATTCAGGGCCGTCGCAATGCCGGTCAGGAGACTGATCGAAAGAATTTCTGTGATGGTGATTTGGCGGACCGAGGTGAGAATTGCGAGCAGCAGGGCCAGCAGCATCATGGCGCTTTGCGTGGTCAGCATGAGTTTGCGGCGATTCAGCCGGTCAGCAATCGCTCCGCCCGGCAGTGAGAACACGAGGGAAGGGATTTGCGCCAGAAAGCCGTTCAGGCCCAGAAGGAAAGGCGAATTCGTTGTGATCAGGATCAGCCAGCCCAAAGCGATGTTTTGCATCCAGGTGCCGATATTCGACAGGAAATTGCCGGCCCAAAAAATGGAGAAATCCCGGTAATGGAATGAGCGGAACATCAGGAGCTGGCGCCGGGGTTGGGCGGGATCTTTCTTCGTGTTGGCTTTCTGCGGCGCGCGTCCGGGTTCCATCTTGGGAGTGGTCCAAATATTATGAAGTTTCCCACCTACTATACATGAGACGGACGAATATCCAGCCCAGGGTGTAACTCCGGGCGACAGGGGATCGTCGAAGATTAATAGAATAATGAAAGTTACGTGGAGGGTGATATGAAGAAATGGATGATTGGTAGTGCCGCGCTCATGCTGGCAGCACTTGGAGTGGCTTTTGCAGGATACCAAAAGGCAGGCTTTAACGCGTCCTGCGGCTTCCAAGGGCGGGGTGGGCACTTCATGATGGGGCATAGAATTCTTGCCATGCTCGACAACAGCCAGTTCCGCGCCAGGATCAATTTGACGGACGATCAGGCAAGCCGCCTCCGCCAAATCGTGGTTAACACCGAGAAGTCCGCCATCGAGACCCGCGCCAAAATTGCGGTGGATGGCCTCGAATTGCGCGAGATGTTGCGCTCGGAGCATCCGGACCAGGATGCGGTGATGAAGAAGGTTGACCAGATTTCTACACTGCGCGGCCAGATGATGAAGGATGGGGTTCAGGCGATTCTGGAAGCCAAAACGGTCTTGACTCCCCAGCAGCAAGAGCAGCTTCGCGAGTTTATGGAGAGCCGGTTTTCAAGAGGCGGCTGGGGCGGGCAGTGGAGGGGCGGACGCCACCGCGGCGGCATGACGGGCCCCCAAGGATCCCGGAATATGCCACCGCCCTCCAGTCAGCCTGCGCAGTGACCGGCCAACCGCGTGACGCTTGAACCCTCCTCGCAGGGAGGCGGCTGCAACAGGTAAAAGGGGACGGGGCCTCGTTGCGTTGGCCCCGTCCTCCCTGCTCGCCCGGCCTCGCCACTGACACGCAAAAGTCGCCCCCAGGAGCCGCGCGCCCGGGGCTTGACTTCCTCGGAAAGTTCCATTAGGGTGGGGAACTTCCGGTCGTCGTCAATGAGCTACCAAGTTGATGTATTGAAAATGGGCGAGTGCCAGGTCCGGGGTCCAGAAGTTTACTGGATGGATCGCTGGGACGACTGGGAAACCCTCTATTTCTTCATGGTGGTGATTCGGGGGAATGGCAAGGTTGCGGTGGTCAACACCGGCCCTCCTCCTGACCTCAGCGGCTTGAATGAGCGCTGGACCTCAGCCTTCGGTGAGCGCGGCGCCATGCTTCGGCGCCCTGAGGAAAAGCCGGAAGCCGCCCTGGCGCGCTTGGGCGTCACCCCCGAGCAAGTGGACTATGTCTTGATCACGCCGCTTCAGGCCTACGCGGTCGGAAACATTCCGCTTTTCCGGAACGCCCAGATTTGCATATCACGGCGGGGCTGGATCGAGGATTTTCACGCTCCTACTTATGAAATGCACGTGCCGCGCAAGTTCCGAATCCCGGATGAACCGCTGCACTATTTGACCATTCAAGCCCCTGAGAAAATTCGATTGGTCGACGACGAGGACGAGATTGCCCCGGGCCTTTCCGCATTCTGGGTGGGAACACACCACCGTTCCTCGATGGCCTATGTCATTGAAACCTCTGCGGGGCGGGTTGCGGTGACGGATTGTTGTTTCAAGTACGGTAACCTTGATGGATTCCATCCGCTCGGAGTCATGGAGAGCTTGCCAGAGTGCATGGCCGCCTACGAGCGCCTTCGCAAGGAGGCCGATGTGGTGATTCCTCTCTATGAGCCCGAAGTTCTCAAGAGATTTCCAAACGGCAGCGTAGCCCGTTAGGAGGGAGTCAAGATGAGAGTAGCAGACAAAGTTGCAATCGTGACCGGAGCAGGAGCAGGGATCGGACAGGCCGCGGCGGAACTTCTTGCTGAAGAAGGCGCCACGGTGGTGGTAGCGGACATTGATCCAAAGGGTGGCAAGGAAACTGTTGAGGCGATTAAGAAAAAAGGGGGTGCCGCCCATTTCATTGAGGCGGATATCTCGAAGGACGCGGACGCCAGGAAAATCTCCGAAGAAACCGTCAAGGTTTATGGCAGGATCAATATCCTGGTCAATGACGCCGCGACGTTTGTCCTGAAGGGCTTTGACGCAACAATCGAGGACTGGCAGCGCTCCGTCGGCGTGAATGTTATCGGCACAGCCATGGTGACCAAGTATGCTGTGGAGTACTTGAAGAAGCAGGGCGGCACCATCGTAAACCTCAGCTCGATGTCGGCCTTTGTCGCGCAGCCGAATTTTACCGCCTACAGCACCACCAAAGGCGCCATCGCACAGATGACCCGCAATATGGCGATGGATATGGCGCCCTTTAAGGTTCGCGTGAACAGCATTTGCCCAGGGCCAATCATCACCGCCGCCTCCTATCGGCACATGGAGAAAGTGGGCCAGACCTTTGAAGAGTTTGACGCCATCGAAGGCGAGAAGACTCTGCTGAAGCGGACGGGCCGGCCGCGGGAAGTGGCTTATGCGATTCTCTTCCTGGCTTCGGAAGAGTCAAGTTATATTACCGGGGCTTATTTGCTGGTGGATGGCGGCTACACGGCGATGTAGTTTCCGGCGGTAAGACATGCAATGGGCAATCGATCTCCGAAAGTCGCGCTCTTCATCACCTGTCTAGGCGATCAGTTTTTTCCACGGGTCGGCGAATGCGTGGTCCGGGTCCTGCAGCGTGCCGGGGCCGAGGTCAGCTTCAATCCCGCTCAAACCTGCTGCGGGCAGCCGGCTTTTAATACCGGCTACCGCGATGAGGCCCGAGAAGTCGCCCGGCGCATGCTTGATCTTTTTGATGACGCGGACTATGTGGTCTCCCCCTCGGGTTCCTGTACAACCATGGTCCGGGTTTTTTACCCGGAACTCTTCTCGGACGATCCCGAAGCCCTGCGTAAGGTCGAACGGCTGCGGGAGCGATTCTTCGAGTTTTCAGAATTCCTAGTCAAAATCATGAACGCGGAAGACCTGGGCGCAAGCTTTCCGCACCGGGTTGCTTACCACGATTCCTGCCACTTGTACCGTGAACTCGGCATTGAAGCCGAACCCCGCAAGCTGATTCGCGCCGTCAAGGGGATCGAATTGGTGGAGATGCAGGACCACCGGATGTGCTGCGGCTTTGGCGGCACCTTCGCCGTGAAGTATCCGGGGGTGTCCGTGGGGATGGCGCAGGATAAGGTTCGCGCCGCTACAGAAGCCGGTGCGGAATACCTGGTGGCTAATGATGCCGGTTGCCTGATGCACGTGGCCGGGTACATCCACCGGAACGGGCTGCCCCTCAAGACTCTGCACCTGGCGGAGTTGCTGGAGATGCACGAATGAGCGGAACAGGCATCCAGAGCGAAGCCATCCACGAGCGGGCCCAAGAAACCCTGCAAAACGCTCACCTTCAAGAAGCTTATCGTTCCTCCACCCTGCGTCTTTACACC